>CAZMDT010000463.1:0-2528 GCA_964564965.1 uncultured Planctomycetaceae bacterium
TCACGATCGGGCCGGAGCCGATCAGCATCACCGTCCGGATGTCGTCTCGTCGGGGCATGGATCTCCGCCGCCGCCGCGCCGGGCGTTCTGCGAGATTATAGAGGCCCGCCCGGTGAACGGAATAGCGGGCACCCGCTCATGTGCCGGATTAGGGCCGCCTGACATCTGTCCCCCGGCCTCGAGCAGCGGTGACGCCGGGGCCGACCGTGCGGTATACTCCCCCGAACCGCATGCGGACAGCCACGATGCAGAACCGCCGCCCCATCGCGCCCGGACGCCTTTGTCTTGGCGTTCTGGCGTTCGCGCTGGCGGTCTCGCCGTCGGCGCTACTCAACGCGGCGGAGCCCGCCACGGAACCCGCCGCGCCGCCGCACGCGGAGCTGGCCAACGGGCTCATCACGGCCGTCGTCATGCTGCCCGACGCCGAGAAGGGCTTCTACCGCGGCACGCGGTTCGACTGGTCGGGCATCGTGGCGCACGTGGCGTACGAGGGGCATACGTTCTTCGGCGGGCGGGTGGACGACGACGGCGTGGTGCAGCGCGGCTACTCGCTCGGCACGAGCGACGAGTTCAAGGTGTCGCTGCCGCTGGGCGCCCCGCAGACGCAGCCGGCCGACGCCGCCGGTAACGGCGAGCCAGCCCCCCTGCCGCCGCGGAACATCCGGATCGGCGTGGGCATCCAGGAGCCATACTGGGAGCAGCGCGGCCGGGGGAAGCCGCGACTCCGCTGGCGCCTCGCGAAGGCTTTCCCGTGGGAGGTCGAGCGGGGCAAGGACTTTGTCGAGTTCCGCCAGAGCGTCCGCGAGGGGCCGTGGGGCTACGAGTACCTCAAGCGCGTCCAGCTCGTCGCCGGCAAGCCGGCCTTCACGATCGCCCGGCGGTTCCGAAACACCGGCGGGGAGCCCATCCGGTGCGAGCACTACTGCCACAACTGGACGCGCATCGACGGGCAGACCATCGGCCGGCAGTACCACATGGAGTTCAGCTTTGCCCCCAGACCGCAGGGCGACCCGAACGAGCGCAAGGTGGCCCGGGCGCTGGCGGCCGTGGAGGGGCGCAAGCTGCTGCACGGGGGCGATCTCTGGGCGCAGCTCGGCCCGCAGAGAAGCCCCGCCGACAACTGCGTGACGCTGGTGAACACGGCCGCCGGCGCGGCGATGCGCCTGAGGGGCGACTGGACGCCGACGGCGTTCAACATCTACGTCAAGCCGGGGGAGGCGTGCCCCGAGCCGTTCATCTATCTGGACCTGAAGGGCGGCGACGAGAGGCAGTGGACATCCAGGTACGAGTTCGTGCTCGTCCCGAAGGCCGAGCCGAAGCCCGAAACGAAACCGGAGGTCAGGTAACGTGCGCTACGAACAGCCCGCCCGCAGCATTCCCGTTCGCGAGTACGACGTGGTCGTCGCCGGTGCCGGCACCGCGGGCGTGGTCGCCGCCCTGGCGGCTGCGCGGAGCGGCGCCACCACGGCCGTGGTCGAGAGCAAGGGCTATCCGGGCGGCGTGGCCGTCGAGGGCGGCACGGCGCTGCACAGCTTCTACAACCTGTGGAAGGCGTTCCCGGGCGTGGCGAAGCGGCAGGTGGTCCGCGGCGTCCCCGCCGAGATCATCGACCGCCTGATGGAGCGCGGCGGCACGAGCGGCCACGCCGAGATGTCCGTCGGTTACGACTACGACTCGGTCTGCACCGCCATCGACACGGAGATCTACAAGCTCGTGGCGCTGGAGATGCTCAGCGAGGCCGGCGCCGCCTGCCTGCTCAACACGCTGGCGGTCGGCGCGATCGTGGACGGCTCGCACGTCCGCGGCGTGATGGTCGAGAGCCGCAGCGGGCGCGAGGCCCTCATGGCCAAGGCCTTCGTCGACTGCACCGGCTACGGCGACCTCGCCGCCCACGCCGGGGCCGAGTTCTCCGAGCCGAACGACTACCCCGTCGCCAACAGCATCGGCCTGGCCGGCGTGAACGTGGAGAAGTACCACGAGTTCCTCCGGGCCCACGGCGCGCTCTCGCAGCGCAGCGAGGGCCGCCGCAGCGGCCGCGACGGCCGGATCGTCCGCCTCGACACCAACGCGGGCAAGCTTCCGGCCGAGCTGGTGGAAGGGGCGCGGGCCATCGGCATGTCGTTCGTCACGACGACAGTCCACGACGACTACTTCATGTTCATCAAGCTCAACTACAAGATGCCGGTGAGCCCGACGGACCGCGACGCGGCGGCTGCCGCCGAACTGGAGCTGCGGCGGCGGCAGGAGAAGGCGGTAGCGCTGTTCCGCCGGCACGTGCCGGGCTGCGAGGGGGCGTTCATCACGCGGACCAGCCCCTCGCTGTGCATCCGGCGCGGGCGGCGGATTGCCTGCGACTATGACATCACGCGGGACGACGTGCTGGGCGCGCGGCACTTCGAGGACGACGTCATGGTCTACGGCTTCCACGACTCGGCGCCGCGACTTCAGGTCGCCG
The DNA here is from genome assembly GCA_964564965.1 of uncultured Planctomycetaceae bacterium. GTDB lineage: Bacteria > Planctomycetota > Phycisphaerae > SM23-33 > SM23-33 > CAZMDT01. The sequence continues at coordinate 2,456 of CAZMDT010000463.1, forward strand.
GCGGCGGGACCTATGGCATCCCCTACCGGGCGCTGCGCGTGGCGGGAATCGACAACCTGCTCGCCGCGGGAAT
>CAZMDT010000464.1:0-2504 GCA_964564965.1 uncultured Planctomycetaceae bacterium
CGTCCTCGGGGATGCCGGCCTCGACCTTGCCGACCAGGTCGGCGCCGACGTCGGCGGCCTTGGTGTAGATGCCGCCGCCGACGCGGGCGAACAGCGCCTGCGAGCTGGCGCCCATGCCGAACGTCAGCATGACTACCGTCACCTCGACGAGGCCCATGTGGAAGCCCTCGATCAGGCGCGGCGCGATCTGCGTGAGGATCAGGAACCACAGCGTGATGTCCAGCAGCCCGAAGCCGACGACCACCAGCCCCATGACCGCCCCGGCGCGGAAGGCGACGGTCAGGCCCCGGTTCAGGCTCTCCTTCGCGCCCTGGGTGGTGCGGTTGGAGGCCATCGTGGCCGTCTTCATTCCCAGAAAGCCGCACAGCCCGCTGAAGAACCCGCCCGTCAGGAACGCCACGAAGACGATCTGGTTCTGCGTGCCGACCTGCCCCATGACGAACAGCAGCGCGCAGACCACCGCGAAGAAGATCGCCACCACCTTGTACTGGCGCCGCAGGTACGCGTAAGCGCCCTCGCGGACGTGCCCGGCGATCTTCTTCATCGCCTCGCTGCCCTCGTTGGCCGACTTCACCTGGCGGAAGAAGAACCAGGCGAAGCCGAGCGCCAGGACCGCCCCGACGGGGGCGATCCACCAGACGCCGGGAATGTTGACGGGGGCGTGCGGCGCCGCGGCGGCGGGCTGGGTGGTCGGCGCCTGGGCAGCGGCGACGCCGTTGAGCGCCAGGACGCCGAGGACGACCATGGCCGGCACCAGCCGGCCGCCGATCGCACGGGCATCTCGAGCTGTGAGAGTCACGCGGTCGCTCCTTGCAGTTCGGGTGCGGCTATAGCCTTGTGAGGTCGGGTACGCTGGCGCGGAGGGCAGCCCGGCGGAACGAGCAGAGGCCGGCGGCGCCCGGGGAGGGGGCAGGGGCGTGCGGTCGTCGAGTTCCGGGGACTTCCAAGCCGTGCCATCCTTGCCGTGGCCGCCGGCGCGGCGGGCACCGGCCGGCGGACGCCATCCGAGGCGAGACCTATGCGTCCATCGTCGCCCGCTTCACGCTCTTGCGCTTGGCGCGGCGGCGGCGTTCGGAGGGCTTCTCATAGTAGCTGTTGCGCTTGATGTCGCGCGTCAGGCCTTCCTTCTCGCACATCTTCTTGAAACGCTTCAACATCTGCGCCGCAGACTCGTTGCCTCTGGCCTTCACCTTGATCATGCAGCGATCACGTTCCTTTCTGTGTTCTCTGGAGTTCCACAAATCCCGCCGGGGCAGCAACATGATAAGCCCGCCGCCCGACCTTGCAAGGGCAATTTCGTCACGTGACTGCCGAGCCACACGGATCCGGAAGGAATGCAGGGGATAACGGCCGAACTGAGCTTCAGAGCGGCCATGAACGCAGCCGCCCGCCGTGCGTCCTCGACAAGCCGAGCAACCCTCCTCGTTCTGCTACCGCCATCTTCACCGACCTCTCCTGCCCCAGGTTTGGTCGCCTGCATTCCTGCTTTGCCGTATCCCGGTTACGCCGCTACAATCGCCTGCCGACCGCCGCCCGAGGCCGCCAATGCTCAAGCCCGTCCGCTCGTGCGACATCGACATCCGCGTCCGCTACGCCGAAGTGGACCAGATGGGCGCGCTGCATCACAGCCGCTACTGGGTCTACTTCGAGATGGGGCGAACCGAGCTGCTCCGCCGACAGGGAACCGCCTATGCCGACCTCGAGCGCGAGGGCGTGTTCTTCGCGGTGGCGAAGTGCTCGGCGCGGTTCCTGGCCGCCGTGCGGTACGACGAGACGCTCCGCCTGACGACGCGCCTCAAGCGGATGGGCCGGGCGCGCATCGATCACGAATACGAGCTGCGGCGGGCCTCTGACGGCGCCCTGCTCGCCACGGCCGAAACGACCCTTGCCTGCATCGACCGCGACGGCGCCATCATCGCCATCCCCGAGGCCGTCCGGACAGAACAGTAGCCCCCCGCCCGCATCCCGGCTAAGTCACATCGATGAGGACCTTGATGTTCCTCGAGGACCGGGCGGCCTCCAGGGCCTTCTCCGCCTGCCTCAGCGGGAAGCGCCGGCTGATCAGCGCCGACACGTCCACCTCCCCCGCCGCCAGCGCCTTGATCGCATCCGCGAACGGCCCGCAGCGCGACCCCACCACCGTCACCTCGTTGATCACCAGCGGCGCGAGGTCCATGCCGCCCTCGGCGGCGAAGGTGCTCTTCAGGACGATCGTCCCGCGCGGCCGCACGGCCCGCATCGCCACCTCAAAGCCCGACGCCGTCCCCGTGGCGTCGATGACGACGTCGGCCTCGCCGCGGGCGACGAACTCACGCGCGAGGCAGGTCTCGATGCCGGCCTTCTCGGCGGCGTCGAGCTTGGGCTTGTGCCGCCCGACGAGCAGCGGGCGGCGGACCTTGCACTTGATGGCGCGGGCGACGAGCTGCCCGAGCCGCCCGTCGCCCAGGACGACGACGGCGTCGTTGGGGTCGAATCGGACCTGCCGGACGACCTGCATCGCGGCG
>CAZMDT010000465.1:0-2498 GCA_964564965.1 uncultured Planctomycetaceae bacterium
TGGACCTCGCCGGCGTGAAGGCCGACCCGCCCCAGCCGCTGCACGGGCGGTCATACGCGCCGCTGCTCCGCGGGCGCAAGCAGAAGCCCCTTCACGAGTTCGCCGTCAGCGCACAGCATCTCCCGCGGCGCCGGCGGCGATGTGTCACCCCGATGGTCTACACCAAGCGGTGGGCGTGGACGCCCATCGGCCCTGGCGGAAAGGGCGAACTCTTCGACCTCCGCAGCGACCCGTACTGCCTGCACAACGTCATCGCCGGCCACGAAGCCCTCGTGGCACGGCTGCGGGGCAAGGTGGTCCGTTGGCTTCGGTCGATCGACGCCCCGGTCGCGGCCGTCGGGCTCTTCGAGGAGTGACCCCGCCCGGCGGGGGCGGCACGCCCGAGGTCGGAGGCCCTGTCATGATCGCAGCCAAGTCATCACTGCTGAACATGGCGCTGCCCGCGGAGCTGGCGGACGAGGCCCGCCGCCACGGCGTCCGTCCGGAGCAGGCGTGGCTGGTAACCTCGACGGACCTGAACCTCAGCGGCCGGTATGAGGAGGTGTTCCTGCTGGCGGACGCGGAGCGGCTGGTGACGCTCGCCCGGGCCGAAGGCGGGGAGCGCGGCGAGCTGCGGATCATGCTGGACCGCGGCCGCATCCGCGACCTCCGGACGCGCCAGGGCGTCGGCGGGGGATTCGTGGAGGCCCTCGTCGAGGGCGTGTACGTGGAGGTGCTGGCCTATTCGAACGCGCGCTCGGAGGTGCTGCAGAAGGCGGCCTCGAAGCTTCGGATCTGGCTGGAGGGGCGCGTTCCCGAGACCGGCCCGGAGGACGACGCCGACCCGCGCCGATGCCCGACCTGCGGCATGCCGCTCCAGTTCAAGGGCGACATCTGCCGCAACTGCATCCAGGGCGGTGCCGTCTTCGGACGCGTCCTGAAGCTCATGAGGCCCTACCGCGGGCGGGCCGTGTTGATGATGACCCTCGTGCTCGTCGCCATCGCCCTGGCCCTGGTGCCCCAGCAGCTCGTCCGCGTGCTCATCGACCGCGTGCTGGCGCCCGCCCAGGCGGGGCACCAGGCGCTCGCGCTGCCGAAGGCCACCACGCTGCTGCTGGGGCTCGTGCTGGCGCTGCTGGGGACCCACCTCGCCTCGGCGGTCGTGGGAATGCTCAGCGGGCGGCAGGCGAGCTACGTCGGCACGCAGATCACCTACGACATGCGCAGCCGCGTGTTCCGCCATCTCACGCGCCTGGGCGTGGACTACTACGACCGCTACAACGTCGGGCAGTTGATGACGCGGGTGGCCGCCGACACCGAGCAGATGAAGGGGTTCGTCCACCAGCTCACCACGGGCTTCCTGGCGCAGTTCATCACGGTCCTCAGCGTGGGGGGCGTGCTGTTCGCGTTGGACTGGAAGCTGGCGCTGATCACGCTGCTGCCGGCCCCGCTGGTGGTGTTGTCGGCGGCGGTGTTCTGGAAGCGCATCTACCCGCGCTATCACCGGATCTGGGACGCCAACAGCAAGCTCAGCGGCGTGCTGAACACGATCCTGTCGGGCATTCGCGTGGTGAAGGCCTTCGGGCAGGAGAGCAAGGAGCAGGACCGCTTCGACCGCTCCAGCGCCTACGTGCGGAACAGCTTCCGCCGGGTCGAGTACACCGTGACGAAGTTCAACCCGTTCATCGGGCTGCTGTTCCAGCTCGGCGGCGTCCTGGTCTGGTACGTCGGGGGGCGATGGGTCCTTCGCGGGCAGCTCACCCTCGGGGCGATGATGGCGTTCCTGGGGTACCTGTGGATGTTCTACAGCCCGCTGGGGCAGCTGACCCAGTTGACGAACTGGCTGACGCAGTTCCTGACGGCCGCCCAGAGGGTCTTCGAGATCCTGGACACCCGCCCGCAGATCGTGGAGGCCCCGGCGGCGGCGGGCCTCGACGGGGCCCGCGGCGACATCCGCTTCGAGGGCGTCACCTTCGGCTACTCCCGCCACGAGCCGGTCCTCCGCAACGTGAGCTTCGAGGTCCGCTCCGGCGAGACGATCGGCATCGTCGGCAAGAGCGGGTCGGGCAAGACCACGCTGATCAACCTGCTGGCCAGGTTCTACGACGTGGAGGACGGGCGAATCCTCGTCGGCGGAACCGACGTCCGCGACCTCCGGATCGAGGACCTCCGCCGCCACGTCGGCATCGTGCTCCAGGAGCCGTTCCTGTTCCGCGGCACGATCTGCGCCAACATCGTCTACGGGCGCGGCGGCGCCGGGCCCGAGGAGGTCCTCGCCGCGGCCAAGGCCGCCAACGTCCACGACTTCGTCATGCGCCATCCCCTCGGCTACGACACCTATATCGGCGACCGCGGCGCCGGCCTGTCCGGCGGGGAGCGACAACGCATCTCCATCGCCCGCGCCCTGCTGTACGAGCCCCGCGTCCTCGTCCTCGACGAGGCCACCAGCAGCGTCGACACCGAGACCGAGCAGCTCATCCAGCAGGCCCTCGGGCGCATGACCCGCGGCCGCACCACGC
>CAZMDT010000466.1:0-2491 GCA_964564965.1 uncultured Planctomycetaceae bacterium
CAGGCCCATCTCCTTCATCTTCTCGGCGAGCGCCTCAGGCGGGACGAACCACATGGCGACCGTCTCGAGCGACTGGGGCGGAAGCTCCAGCTCCTCGAAGCCCAGGCTGTCGCGCGAGTGGTAGCGAATCTTGCGGAACATCGGGATCGTCGTGGTCACCAGGACGTCGCCGAACCCGACGGCCGCGCCGTGAAGCTCGCCGTCCTCCTGGACCTCCTGCACCTGGATCTGCGAACTCTGCACCGACTGCGTGTAGTAGTCGAGGTCGCGCTTCTGGACGAAGGCGATCTTCTGCTCGATGTCGAGCCGGTTGACGAAGTACGTCTCCCCGCCGTGCAGATACACCGCGTGGTCGTGGAGCTGACTGAGGGCGGAGATCTCGTCCATGGTGCCGATCACCCGCTCACCGGCCGAGGCGTCCTGGATCGTGTAGACCGCCCCCGCGATGTTCCGCAGGTTGACCTTCGCGGCGGGGTACTCGCTGCTGGCCCAGTACCATCGCCCCTCGATGTGCCGGACGGACTGGTCCTCCTCGAGCAGCTCGAGCACGACGCCGGCGTACGGCCCGAAGGCCTCGGCCTCCGCGTCGGCGAGCGGAAGCTCGTGGCAGGCGCAGCGGAGGTGATCCACGGCGATGTGGGGATTGTCGGGGTCGACGACGGCCTGCTCGGGGCTCTGGGCGAACAGATACCCCGCGTGCGTCATGAGGTACTGGTCGATGGGAGCGTTGAGGGCGACGAGGAACACGACGGATTCGTCCTGTCCGCGTCCGGCGCGGCCGGCCTGCTGCCAGAGGCTCGCGATGGTGCCCGGATAGCCGACGATGATGCACGCGTCGAGCGAGCCGATGTCGATGCCGAGCTCGAGGGCGTTGGTGCTGGCGACGCCGAGAATCTCACGGGCGACGAGGCGGCGCTCGATCTCGCGGCGCTCCTCGGGCAGGTAGCCGCCGCGGTACGCCCGGAGGCTCTCGGCCAGCTTGCGCGACTCCGGGCGGAGCAGGTCGCGGCAGTTCTTGTAGATCAGCTCCGCCGCCAGCCGCGTCCGCGTGAAGGCGATGGTCTGCACCCCCTCTCGCACCAGGGCGGCCATCAGGTGAACCGCCTCCCACAGCGGGCTTCGGCGGTCGCCGCCGACGCGCCAGTCGCCCTCCCTGCCCCGCGCGGCCGTGTCCAGGGGCGGCGGGTTCCACATCACGAACCGCCGCGGGCCGCGGGGCGATCCGTCGTCGGTCACCAGCGTCATCCGGCGCCCGGTGATCCGCTCGGCGTGCTCGGCGGGGTTGGCGATGGTGGCGGAGGAGCAGATGAACTGCGGGCGGGCGCCGTAGTGCCGGCAGATGCGCCCGAGGCGGCGCAGCACGTTGGCCAGGTGCGAGCCGAACACGCCGCGGTAGGCGTGGACCTCGTCGATGACGACGAACCGCAGGTGGCTGAAGAAGCGGTTCCACCGCGCGTGGTGCGGCAGGATGCCCTGGTGGAGCATGTCGGGGTTGGTGAGGATGAAGTTCCCCCCGTCGCGGAGGCGGCGGCGGAGCGTGGCGGGCGTGTCGCCGTCGTAGCAGCCCGCCAGGAAGCCCGCCCCGCCTTCGGCGTCCTCGAACTTTCCGACCGCGCGGAGCTGGTCCTGCGTGAGCGCCTTCGTGGGGTAGATGAACAGCGCCGTGGCCAGCGGGTCGGCGATGACGGCCTCGACGATGGGCACGTTGTAGCAGAGCGTCTTGCCGCTGGCGGTGCCGGTGACGATGACGACGTTCCGCCCCTCGCGGACGGCCTCGATCGCCTGCACCTGGTGGACGTAGAGGCGCGAGATTCCGGCGCGCCCGAGCGCGGCCCGGACGGTGGGGTGCATCTCGCGGCGGAGCGCGGCAAAGCGGGCCTGGCGGCGCGGCAGCACCTCCACGTGCCGCGCCTGCCCGCGGAAGAAGTCGCACTTCGGCAGCCGGTTCAGGAACGTCTGCGCGTCCATGTCGGGTTCCTATGTGCCTTCGTCGCGCTTGCGTTTCAAGCGTCTGGCTCGGGCGGCGAGGGAATCGCCGAGGCGGATCGTCGCCGCGGCGGGCGGCTGGGGCGGCTCTTCGGCGGCGTGCGCGGGGGCCCCGGCGGGCGTCGATCCCCCGCCGGCTTGAGCTGCGGCGGGCGGTTCGGGCGGGGCTTCGCGGGCCGGCCGGCCGGGGAAGGCGTGCGGCGTCAGGTTCCCGCCCCGGCGGCTCATTCCCGGCGGCAGGCCCGACCCCGCCGCGTCGTGCGGCAGGCCGTCAAGCCCGAGCTTCTTCGCCAGCCGCTTGCGGAGGTCCTTGTGGAAGTCGCGCCGCCGCTCGGCCCGCCGGGTCACGTCGGGCTCCGCCAGCGCCTCGTCCGCCTCGCGCCGCGGGTAGCCGGTCTTCAGCTCCGCCTGCGGCGTGATGGGGTGGAACACCTCCGGCTCGCGTCCGCGCTCCAGCCGGCGGCGCAGCGCCTGCTCGAGTCGGATCGCCTTCGCCGCGGCGTCG
>CAZMDT010000467.1:0-2490 GCA_964564965.1 uncultured Planctomycetaceae bacterium
GACGCGAATCGGCATCACCTTGCATTTCCTACGGGACTCCAGCCCGCCACGGTCACGGGCTCTGATTTCGGATTATCTTTCAGTTCCGTTGCCCGTTCAATCCGTTTCTTCGTCTCCTGATTGATGATAGTCCGCCTTCTGACAGCCTCGCTGCGAAGAAGCTCAATTCGGACGGAAACGCCCACTTGCTGGACGAAGCGATGGAGCAGTGGTGCCTCCGAAGCCGCGTAGCCCGGCACGTTGACTTCCCGGCCCTTGCCCCCGCGCCAGATGGCGCGGACGACGTTCCGGCGGACGCGAGATTCGGACATAACCTCGCCCAGCCGTGTGGAGTTCAGCAGGCCCGCCAGCTTGCCGGGCCGAAGTTGTCGCAGGTCGATGCTCACGTTTGCGCGAGCTCCCGTTCCAGCCAGGCCATGAACTCCACCAGGTTGATCCGCCCGCCGAAGCCCACCGGCGCGCCGGCATCGATGGCCGCCTGAATCATGTCGATCGTGACCGTCTTGCCGCCGGCGGCGCTCAGCAGCCGCGCCAGGGCATCCGGCGTCAGCGCCGTGGGCGTCAGGGGTTCGACCGGGCCGGCGGCCGCTGGCAGCGGAATTGTCGAATATTCTGCCTCAGGCGACATAAGTCGCGCCCCCTTCAAAGCATGTGGCAGCAGTAAATCTGCCAGTCTTCCGCGAATCAGGCTTAGCACCAGCGCGACCCCATGGCCTCATCGTGTCGTGGACATCGAACACGAGGAGAACGCGATGAAGACCAACGGGAAGCGCAGGGCGGTGCCGACGCGGCTCAGCCGCGGCAGGCGGTACACGGACTACGACAAGCAGGACCTGGCCGTCCTGGCCGACGCCCGGCGATGGCTGAACAGCCACGGCTTGAGGCGATTCGACCTGGACGAGCAAGAGCGGGGCCGCCGCGCGGAAATCTACCGCCGGCAGCTCGAGGAGACCGGGCACATCGAGTACCTGCCCCCTGCACCCGAGCGGGTCCGGACGCCGCCGACGTCGCGGTTCCGATTGGGCGACGCCCTGGGCCGCTTTGGGCAGTCCGTCGCCGGCTAACGACGACAACCCGCCCGGCATGGCGAGGCACCCCGACGCGACGAATCGCGCTGGGGGCCCCGGCTCAGCGCCGGGCCATATAGAAGGATGATGCAACCATGACGACGAAGAAGAGCAGGAAGCAGGCGACCGGCGGCACCGAGAAGCGCTCGCCCAAGCGGAAGACGGCCAGCGGACCGGTAGCGCCCACTGTCGCCGACGTTGGCGCAGGGGCGAAGAAGACGGCCAAGGCCGGCACGTCGGCGAAGGGGCGGAAGACAAGCGCCCTGAACGCCGCTGCGCAAGTCCTGGCGGAAGCCAACGAGCCCCTCAGCACCGGCGAGATCGTCAAGCGGATGCTGGAGCGCGGCCTGTGGCAGACCAGGGGCCGCACGCCGCAGGCGACGTTGTACTCGGCCTTGCTGCGTCGCATCCAGAAGGACGGCGCCAACGCCCGCTTCCGCAAGGTCGAGCGCGGGCGGTTTGAACTGGTGAAGTAGCGCCCGCCGGATTCTCCTTCCACAACGCCCCGGTAGCCAACCGGCCGACCGGGGCGTTCTCTCTGTCGGCATTGTGTTTCCGGACCATGAAAGGTACATTCCGACTAATCGCGTAACGGTTCCGTGCCGTTGGCCCATGGGAATCATGGACGATCAGACCGAGAAATTCCTGACGTGGATCAAGGCCGACCAGGAGCAGGCCGAACTGGACCATCGCCGCATCAACCGGGTCCAGGCAGCGGCCCTCGCGCTGCTGCGGAAGTTGACCCACAACTGGCAGGGCGGCGCGGACATGGCCAACGATCCGCAGGAACGCAAAACGGCGGTGATCCTGCTGATCTGGTGCGGGACGGCCGAGGCCCGTTTCGAGTTCAACCTTTACTCGGATGCCCCTGCGGTTCGGGCGCAAGCCGTCGTCACGGGGGCGTGGGATCCGCGATCCCTGCTCGGGGAAGCCCAACGCCACCTCGGGCGGTTCCTCCGAGGGACGGTCAGCGTGCAGGCCGCCACAACCTGGGATATGCGCCTCACGCCCGACGGCGAGCAGCTTCAGCACGAACTCAGCAAGCGCCCCAAGAACGACTGGCTGGTGTGGGACCGCATCTTGACCCGGCGCGTGCCACCCCAGGTCGGTATCCGCCTTGTCGAGGGGCCGCCACAGGCAGGCGCGTCGGCAGTGGCCGTTGCGGGCGCCCAGGCCAACGCCAGCGTGGGCAACATCGTAATCCAGAACCAGGTCGACCTGGGACAGCTTGCCGCGCTGCTCCAGCTCGGTCTCGGCACGCCGCAGAAGTCGGACGACAGCCCCGACCAAGCCGATGCCGGCGCGACCGACGCGTCCCGACAGCAGCAGTGGCGGGATGATGCCCCCGAGTACCTGCCGCTGACGGAGGTCAGGAAGCTGATCGACGGGAAGCTCAGCCTTCAGACGCTGGGCAGGCTCTGCA
>CAZMDT010000468.1:0-2475 GCA_964564965.1 uncultured Planctomycetaceae bacterium
CGTGGACGCCCGTGACGGACGCCTCCCCGCAGGCGAGCAGCCCGGCGAGCGTGGTGTGCCCGTCGGCGTCGACCCGCGCACCGCCGATCATGTAGTGGGCGGCGGGGTGCACGGGAATCAGGTCCTTCGACGGGTCGATGCCGAACGAGCGGCACAGCCGGGTGATCTGCGGGAACCGCTCGGCGAATGCCGCGGCATCGAGATGCCGGACGTCCAGGTACACGTGCGTGGCGTTCGTTTCGGCCATCTGCTGGTGGATCGCCCGGCTGACAGTGTCGCGCGGCGCCAGCTCCGCCATCGGGTGGCACCGCGGCATGAACCGCTCGGCGCGGCGGTTGAGCAGGTAGGCCCCCTCGCCGCGGACGGCCTCGGAGATCAGCGACCGCGTGGAGCCGGCGATGTAAAGCGTGGTGGGGTGGAACTGCATCATCTCGGCATCGGCGACGCTCGCGCCGGCCCGGAACAGCATCGCCATGGCGTCGGCCGTCGCGTTCGGGGGGTTCGTCGTCTCCCGCCAGAGCACCCCCGCCCCACCGGCCGCCACGATCGTCTGCCGGGCCTCGACGATCTGGAGCCCGTACCGCGGGTGGAAGGTCAGCGCCCCCACGCAGGCGGCGCCCGTCCCCCCCGCCGGCGGGTCCGTCAGCAGATCGACGACGAAGCATTGGTCGAAGACCTTGATGGCGTCCGAGGCGCGGGCCCGCGCGATGAGCACCTCGGTGAGCGCCCGCCCCGTGGCGTCGCCGTCGGCGTGGACGATGCGGTTCACCCCGTGGCCGCCCTCGCGCCCCAACGCCAGCTCGCCGCCTTCGGTGTCGAACGCGACGCCCCAGCGGCGCATCTCCTCGATCGCCCCCGGCGCGGCGGCCACCAGCATCCGCACAGCCTCCTCATCGGCCAGCCCCGCGCCGGCGGCGAGCGTGTCGGCGATATGCTGCTCGGGCGAATCGGCCTCGGAAAGGACCGCGGCGAGCCCGCCCTGGGCGTGGTAGCTGTTCGACTCGTCGAGGGCGCCCTTCGCGGCGACGATGACCCGGGCGCTGCGGGCGGCCTCGATGGCGGCGCGGAGCCCGGCGGCCCCGGCGCCGATCACGAGCACATCAGTGAAGATGTGCGGCAGGCGCCGGCTCTCGAAGCTCAGCAGGTAGCGGCGCTGGAGCAGCGGGCTGTCCATAGGTGCGTCAGTCTACGCCGCGGCGTCGGGCGTGTCGACGCGCAATTGCCGCCGAGGGCGTTGCGTTCGCTGCGCTGCGCGACTACGCTTTGGGCGCCCGAGAACCCGACGGAAAGGAAACGCCATGCGTGAGGAATCGCTTGAGTTCTTGAAGACACTGCTCGGCACGCCGTCGCCCAGCGGATACGAGACGGAGAACCAGCGCCTCTGGTGCGAGTACGCGCGCCGCTGTGCCGACGAGGTCCGCACCGACGCCTACGGCAACGCGATGGCCGTGCTGAACGCCGGCGGGGACCCGAAGATCATGCTGGACGGGCACGTCGACGAGATCGGCCTGATGGTCAAGCACATCGACGACAAGGGGTTCATCTACTTCCAGCGGATCGGCGGCGTCGACCCCGCCACCGTCCGCAACAAGCGCGTCAACATCCATACCTCGAAAGGCTCCCGCGGCACCACGGTCCGCGGCGTCATCGGCGCCACGGCCATCCACCTCCTGGAGCGCGACAAGGACCGTAAGGCCCCCAAGATGCACGAATGCTGGATCGACATCGGCGCCAAGGACCGCAAGGCGGCCGAGCGGAAGGTCGCCGTCGGCGACCCCATCACGTTCGTCGACGGCTTCGAGATGCTGGACCGGCACATCGCGGTGGCGCGGGCGTTCGACAACCGCATCGGGACGTGGGCGGTGATCGAGGCGCTCCGTCTGGCCGGCGAGCAGCGGCCGAAGCTCAAGTGCGCGATCTACGCGTGCAGCTCGATCCAGGAGGAGACGGGGCTGAACGGCGCGCAGATGCAGGTGTTCAACGTGAAGCCCAACATGGCCGTCGCCGTGGACGTCACGCATGCCACCGAAACGCCGGGCATCGACGCCAAGCAGCACGGCGAGGTGAAGATGGGCGCGGGCCCGACGGTCTCCGTCGGCCGGGAGAACCACCCCGCCCTCGTGGAACGCCTCCGGGCGGCCGCCCGCAAGGCCAAGGTGAAGCTGCAAACCGAAACGTTCAGCCTGACCGGCGGGACGGACGCGTACGCGTTCTGGACGAAGCAGGGCGGGATTCCCTCCGCGATCGTGGGCATCCCGAACCGCTACATGCACTCCACGGTCGAGATGCTCGACCTGCGCGACGCCGAGAACACCGCGAAGGTTCTCGCGACGCTCTGCCTGGACCTGAAGGAAGGCGAGCGGTTCACGGTCAAGGTCTGACCCGGCGCGCCCGGTTTGAGGCATAGGGAACGGGATTTGGGGGATTCCTGGGATTTCAGGGATGTTGCCTGATGAATGGCTCCCATCTCTGAAA
>CAZMDT010000469.1:0-2475 GCA_964564965.1 uncultured Planctomycetaceae bacterium
CTGGCGCGACGTCTAATCCATTTGAACCCCCAAGGCCGCATGCAGACCAAGAAGGAGACCGTAACCGTCGCGCTGGAGGAGTTCATCCAGCGGCGCCGGCAGCGTGAGGTTTTGGAGGCCATGGGAACCATCAGTTTCCGCCGCAACGGGGACCACAAGCGGGGGCGCCGGCGTGCTGAACATCGTCGTTGACACGTCGGTCTGGTCGCTGGTCCTGCGCCGGCGCCGGGGCCTTCGCGCCGGAACCGTGGACTACCTCATCGCCGCCGCGTGCATCGAACACGGCTTTCCCCTTCTGACCCGCGACCGCGGTTTCCTTCAGATCTCGCGCCATTGCGAGCTCCTCGTCCTGCCGCCGCTGGGGGACGCACCCGCCCCGTAGCTGCCGGGCCGGCGCCCGGCGCGGCGAGACGCCCGCCACACGCGCCGGCACATCATCTTACAGCGACGTCCGGGTGCGGCTTCGCGGGTCATGAACCGTTCGTCCGTTGTGCCGCCGGCCGCGCAGGGCGAGGTCGCGGAACGCCACCCCCGCGTCATAGAACGGCCGGGCGAGGTCCACCACGTTCACCATCACGCCGGCGCGGTTCCTCGGCAGCCGCCGCTCGATCCGCCCGTCCGGGCCGATGAACACGCTGCCCCAGCGCGAGTACCAGGCCGAGCTGTTGGCGGCTGAGATCCACATGCCGTTGATGCCGGCGTGCCCCTGGAGCGTCTGCGGCATGATGTGCTCATGGATGCCGGGCCCCTTCATCCGGCCGTTGTGGAAGCTCTGGAAGACGACCCGCACGCCGCGGCGGTACAGCTCCGCGTACAGCTCGGGGAAGCGCAGGTCGTAGCAGATGAGCAGCCCGCACGTCACGCCGCGCAGTTCGAACGTCACGCAGCGATCGCCGGGCGTGTAGACCGCCAGCTCGCCCGTCGTGCAGAACCGCTTGTCGTAGCGGTCGACGATCCGCCCCGCCGGCGAGATGAGGTACAGGCTGTTGTGCGGGCGGTGCGGCGGCGTCAGCGGGTGCGCGCTGCCGAGGACCACCCAGAGGCGCCGGCGCCTGGCTTCCGCCACGACGGACTCCGCCGCCTCCCGCAGCGCCGCCCAGTCGTACTCCCGCGAGCCGATGCGGCCGCGGTAGCCGCTCAGCGCGCCCTCGTGGAAGTGCACGAGGTCGGCGCGTTGCCCGGCGGCCGCCGCGATGTACCGGCGGATGACGGCGGCGTTTCGCCGCGGCTGCCAGCCCTCGGCGAACTGGCACGTGGCGATCCGAAGCCGGCCTGCCTTCCGCTCAGCCATGGTTCACACGCTCCCGCGCGTCAGCGCTGATCAAGACGGAGCTCGACGGGGCCATGTCCCCACGCTCGTCGGCGAGGATGCCATTGTCCCGCGAGCCCGGCCCGGGCGTCAATGCCGGCCCGAGGCCGCCCCCGGGGGCCAAAGTCGTCGGAAATCCCGCGCCCCCCGTTGACACACCCCGGCCCCCGCGCCCATAATTCGCCATGGGACGGGGCATCAGCCAATTCGACCGCCCGACCGGGCGATTCCGCCCACGCTTCAGTCCGTTCGCCCCGCATCCGCCTTCCTCCGCGCCCGGGTTGGCCGCGGCGACCACCACGAGGGACACGCCATGAAGGACAAGATCGTTGCCGACGGGATCACGTTTGACGACGTCCTGCTGATTCCGGCCCGCTCGAACGTGGCGCCGGACAAGGTGGACACCGCCACACGCCTGACCCGCAACATCGCGCTGAACATCCCGCTCGTGTCGGCCCCGATGGACACCGTCACGGAGTCGGCGCTGGCCATCGCGCTGGCCCAGGAGGGCGGCATCGGCGTCATTCATAAGAATCTGACGGTCGAAGCCCAGCGGCGTGAAGTGACCAAGGTCAAGCGGTCGGAAAATGGGGTCATCCTCGACCCGGTGACATTGAGCCCGGAGATGTCGGTCATGTTTGCCCGCGAATTGATGGAGGAACAGAATGTGTCGGGTATTCCGATTGTCGATGGCAACAAACTGGTCGGGATTCTGACCCGGCGGGATTTAAAGTTTCTGCAGGACGACTCGGTACAGATTCAGGATGTAATGACCAGCAAAAACCTGGTGACCGGTCCGGCCGGAACCACGCTGGAACAGGCTAAGGAGATTCTCAAAAAGCATAAGGTCGAAAAACTGCTGCTGGTCAAAAACAGCGGCGAGCTCGCCGGATTGATCACCATGCGTGATATCGACCGGGTCCAGCAGTTTCCTTACGCAGTTCGTGATACCCGCGGCCGGCTGCGGGTCGGAGCGGCAGTCGGCGTTAAGGACAGAGACCGTGTGGAAGCACTGATCGAGGCCGAGGTGGATGTGATCGTGGTCGATACGGCTCACGGACATTCCAAAAATGTCGTCGAGTTGGTCAAATGGATCAAGTCCAATTACAAAATCGATGTGGTCGCCGGAAATATCGCCACCGCTGAGGCCGCGAAAGATTTAATCA
>CAZMDT010000470.1:0-2470 GCA_964564965.1 uncultured Planctomycetaceae bacterium
CCGCGGCCGTAGCGGCCGAAGGCGGCAGTGGCGTTCCGGCCCGGCGGGCGGCATACTGGTGCGATCGTGAGCGTGGAACTGGTCATCCTCGTTGATGACAGCACGTCTTCGGAGTCGTTGCGGGCGGAGCACGGGCTGGCGGTGCACATCGCGGGCCCCGGGCGGCGGCTGCTGCTCGACGCGGGTGCCGGCGGCGAGGCGCTGCTCGCCAATGCCCGGGCGCTCGAGGTCGACCTCGCCGGAGTCGATTCGATCATCCTGTCGCACGGGCACTACGACCACACCGGCGGGCTTGCCGCCGCGGCGGCCGCCTGCCGGCACGGCGTCACGCTCTACGCCCATCCCACCGCCTGGCGCAAGCGCTGGGCCGACCGCCCCGGCAAGCCGCTGAGGGACATCTCCTGCCCCCATCCGCTCGAGGACCTCTGCCGGGCCGACCTGCGATTCCAGCCGGTGCAGGCGCCGCAGAAGCTGGAGGACTGGCTGGTGCTGTCGGGCCCGATCGGCGGCCCGAAGCACGGCCGCGAGATCTTCGTCGTCAAGCGGGAGGACGACCTGGTGGTCGACGGCTTCGAGGATGAGATGTTCTGCCTGGTGCGGGGCGAGCGCGGCTGGGCGGTGGTCACGGGCTGCTGCCACCGCGGGCTGAAGAACACGTTGCGGATGGCGCGGCTCCTGGCGCACGACGAGCCGGTGGTGGCGGTTCTCGGCGGGCTGCACCTGCGGAGCGCGCCCCCGGACGAGCTGGCGTCCGCGGCGGCCGTCCTGCACGAGGCCGGCTCGCCCGAGGTCTACCCCTGCCACTGCACGGGCCAAGAGGCCGTGGCGTTCCTCGCCGAGCGAATGCCGGGCAAGGTGCACCCCGTCAGCGCCGGCAAGCGGATCGTCATCTGAGGCCGCGCGACGGGGAGGCCGGCGGCGCACCGAACGTCGAATGCCGAATGCAGAACGTCGGGGGTCGTCGTCGCGGGGGAAACGGCGGAACCTCCGGCCGGGGGAAGCGTCAGAGGTAGCAGGTGGCCTTCAAGCATCCATACGGCAGCGTGCCGGTCCGTGCGCGCGCGGGCCGGCGGGGCGACTTCGAAGGGCTGTGGGCTAAGGAGACCAGATCATGACGATGCGCATTCGGCTCCTCTGCGTGTGTGCGGCACTGCTCGCGTGCCTGTCGCCTTGCCTGGGCGGCGGCGCGCCGGCGAAGCAACCCGCGCCGCCGGTGACGACGCTGAGGCACGGTGACTACGTGATCTCCGGACCTTACACGCACGAGAACCTCGCCGTGTTCCTCATCCACGGCAAGGACCGCCTGAAGGCCATGCAGTTCCTCACGCTCGCCGAGGCGATCCGGCAGAAGGCCGTCGTCGTGCACGAGACCGACGACGTCAACAGCCTCACGATCGAGAACAAGGGGACCATCGCCATCTACGTCCAGGGCGGGCAGATCGTGAAGGGCGGCAAGCAGGACCGCGTGCTCCAGTACGACCTGCTGCTGTCGCCCCGCAGCGGAAAGGTCGCCATCGGCGCGTTTTGCGTGGAGAGCGGGCGGTGGCAGCGCCGCGGGGGCGAGTCCGCCGCGCAGTTCGAGCAGTCCTCCGAGATGCTCGTGTCCAAGGACCAGAAACTGGCCGCGAAACGCGAGAAGAGCCAGCAGAAGGTCTGGCAGGAGGTGGCGCAGGCCCAGCAGTCCATCGCCGGCCGGGTCGGCGAGTCCGTGCAGTCGGGGGCCTCGCCCAGCAGCCTCCAGCTCACGCTGGAGAACAAGAAGCTCAACGCCGCGGTCGCCGCGTACACGCGGGGCCTTGAGGGGATCCTCGCCGACCGGGACGACGCGATCGGCTACGCCTTCGCGATCAACGGCAAGATCAACTCGGCGGACATCTACGGTGCGGCGGCGTTGTTCCGCAAGCTCTGGCCGCTTCTGCTGAAGGCCAGCGCCGTCGAGGCCTTCGCCGAGCGCGAGCAGGCCCGGCAGGCCGCCCCCCCCGGCCCGGAGGCCGTCAAGGCGCTCATCGAGGCCGCCGCCGAGGGCAAGGAGTCCCGGAAGAACCTCTCCCCCCGCACCGCGCTCATCGAGCGCCAGGGCAAAGCGGCCTCAGGCTACATCACCACCGACAAGGACAGCGCCGGCGCCGTCGTCCACGAGAACCTGCTGGCGCATTAGCGCCGGCCGATGCGGGGCCGACGCCTCTAGCTCAGCTTCGGCAGCGGCGGGGTCTTGTGGTCCTTGATGGTGTCGAGGACCCCCGCGAGCTTCTTCCGCGCCGCCTCCGCCGCCGCGTCGCCCTTGCCGGGCGCCAGCGGGTGGTCCTCGCCCGGGTCGGCCGACAGGTCGAACAGCACGTTGTCCTGCTTCGGCTGCTTGCCCCGCACGACCCGGTACAGCTTGTAGCGCTTGTCGCGGGCCCACTGCGTCTGGGTCTCCGGCTGTCGGCCGGACTTCCAGTGGTGCACGAACGCCCACTCGCGCGGCGAG
>CAZMDT010000471.1:0-2467 GCA_964564965.1 uncultured Planctomycetaceae bacterium
CTTCCTTTCAGTCTGTCGTGCCTTCGCGCCCTCGGGCGCCGCGCGCGGGTCCTGGTCTCTCTGCCGCTTACCATTCTACGGCAAGGCCCGTGCCAACGAGCATCAGAGGGCTATCCATCCGTAAGGCCCTCATAGATAAGGTTCTGATACATCAGGCTGTCTCCAGGACTCCGTCGCTGGCGCAGACGATGCACACCGAGTGGGCATCTGTGCCCACCGCCACGACCAGCGCGTTCATCGCGAGGATCATTCGCAGTCGGATGGAGGTCTGCATGGGCGTTCGGCGCCGCGGCGGCGCGGGCGGGTGCCGCGACGGTCGATGTTACCCCCGGCGCCGGGTGATGTAAAACGTCAGCGCCATGGCCTGCAGGGCCAGGGCGACGAGCGCCCAGAGGATGGCCGTTTCGCCACGCCGCCCGGTCAGCAGCCCCCACAGCCCCCCCACGAGCGCCAGCGGGGCCAGCACCTGCGCCGCTACCGCCGCCACGGCCGCCGGGTCCACGCGCTGCGGCGCCTCGGCCGGCGGCGCCGCGCCGGCCGGCGGCGGGGCCGTCGGGGTCAGCGACTCCCGCGCGACCAGCCGCGCCGCGTCCACCAGGTTGCGGGCCGTGAAGTCCGGCTGGACGTCCTCATCCTCCTGCTCGCCGGGCTGGTGGGTCTCGCGGCCGCGGATTCGGATGGTCCGGCAGCCGGCCCGCTGCCCGGCCTCGATGTCGCGCCCGCTGTCGCCGATCATCCAGCTCCGGTGGAGGTCGATGTCGAGTTCGGCGGCGGCCTTCAGCAGCATGCCCGGGCGCGGCTTGCGCAGCTCGGAATCCTTCGCGTACTGCTCGACGGTGCCCTCGGGGTGATAGGGGCAGTATTCGATGGCGTCGAGATGCACGCCGTGCTCGGCGAGCTGGCGGCGGACCTCGGCGTGGATGCGCTGGAGCCCGTCCTCGGTGATCAGCCCGCGCGCCACGCCGGACTGGTTCGTCACGACCACGAGCTTGTAGCCCGCCTGCGACAGCGACTTCAGCGCCAGCTCCACGCCCGGCAGCAGCTTCACCGCGTCGGGGTCGCTGAGGTAGCCGGGGTCCTCGATGACCGTGTTGTCCCGGTCGAGGAAGATCGCCTTGTTGCTCATGGCTCGCCGCTCCCGCCGGCGGGTGGGCCGCCGTTGCCCCCGA
Organism: uncultured Planctomycetaceae bacterium; assembly: GCA_964564965.1. Classification (GTDB taxonomy): domain Bacteria; phylum Planctomycetota; class Phycisphaerae; order SM23-33; family SM23-33; genus CAZMDT01. The sequence continues at coordinate 1,170 of CAZMDT010000471.1, forward strand.
CGATCCGCTCGATGAGGCGCGTGGTGCTCAGCCCCTCCACCTTGCCGAGGCCCAGCACCTTCCCGCCGTACCCCTCCACCAGCTCGCGCCCGACGATCGCGCCGGTCGTGCCGCCCTTGGCCAGAACGTCCGGGCGCAGCAGCTCCAGCAGCGGAACCGGCGTGTCCTCCTCGAAGATCGTCACGTAGTCCACGCACTCGAGGGCGCCGAGCATCTCGGCCCGCTCGTCCTCGCCGATGACCGGGCGCGACCGGCCCTTCAGCCGGCGGACGCCCGCGTCGGAGTTGATCGCCACGATCAGGCACGAGCCCAGGTCGCGCGCCTCCTGGAGGTACCGGATGTGCCCCATGTGCAGCAGGTCGAAGCAGCCGTTGGTGAAGACGACCGTATCGCCGTGGTGCCGCCGGCGCTGCACCTCGGCCGCCAGGCGGTTGCGGTCCATGAGCTTCCCGCCGCGCTGCCCGATCATCCGGCGCAGCTCGTGGTCGAGTTCCTCGCGGGTGATGGGCACCACGCCGAATCGCTCGACCTCCAGCCCGCCGGCCACGTTGGCCAGCGCCACCGCCGCCTCGGGGTCCCACCCCGCCCCCACGGCCACCGCCAGCGCCGCCAGCACCGCGTCGCCCGCGCCGGTGCCGTCGTACACCGACCGCGGTCGCGTGGCGATCCGGCGCCCCGGCTCGCCCTGTCGGCGAAGGTACGCCCCCTCGCGATCCAGCGTGACCACGACGGCGTCGGCCTCGCTGGCGAGCAGAACCTGCCCCGCCGCCCGCTCCAGCGAGGCGTCGTCGGTGATGGCGATGCCGCTGGCGAGTGCCGCCTCGAAGCGGTTCGGGGTCAGGACGGTCGCCCCGCGGTAGCGCCGGTAGTTGCTGATTCGGGCCGGGTCCACCACCACCGGCACCCCCGCCCGCCGGGCGTCCTGGATGAGCTCCGCGGCGCTGGCGTCGGTCAGCACGCCCTTCTCGTGGTCCTGCACGGCCAGCACCGCGCTGCTGCTCGCCTCGCTGCGAATCGCCGCGCGAAGCGTCAGCCGAACCTGATCGGTGATCCCCTCCGCCCCCTCCTCGTCCACGCGGAGCATCTGCTGGGCGTTCTTGTGCTGGGCGAGCCCGACGTACCGCGTCTTGACGGTGGTGCGGCAGCCGCCGAGGCGGATGAGCGAGGAGGTTTCGGCCCCGCTGGACACGAGCGCGTTCTTGAGGTCCTCACCGGCGGCGTCCTGCCCGGCCACGCCGATGCAGACCACGTGCGCCCCGAGGGCGAGGATGCCGGCGGCGACGCTGCCCGCGCCGCCC
>CAZMDT010000472.1:0-2465 GCA_964564965.1 uncultured Planctomycetaceae bacterium
CTGCCCTACGCGTCGCTGCACCCGATCGCGAACTTCCTGAACACGGCGGACCTCCAGTTCACCGGGCCGGCGGACACCGAGCCGATCTACATTCCGCCGGCGGTCATCCCCGAGCCGGTGACGATGTTGGCGATGTTGAGCGCCTGCGCCGCTGTGGCGGGCTACGCCCGGAAGCGCCGGGTGTGACGGCGCCCGATCAGAGGTGACGCCCGCCGTCCGCCGCGGGCGGAGCCAGCAGGTCCCCCCGGCGCCTCGGAAACGCTACCTACCTGTCGTCCTTCCCGGGCGCTTCGCTGGCGCCCCCAACCGGCGCCACCCACACGTCGGGGTACGCCGTCTTCGCCTCCCAGGTGATCCGCGTCCCCCGGTCCTCCGACACCCTCACCACGTACGAGTAGTTGCCCCTGTGCTCGCCCTGCGCGGCGATGTAGTCGTTGTGGTTCGACCAGTGGTGGTTGTCCCACTTCCCGTCGGGCCGGCAGCTCCTGGCGCTGAGCTTCTTCCGCTCGCTGCCCGCCCACCGGCGCAGCTCCAGCGCGGTGTGGTCGCCGCTGTTGTTCATCAGCCACTGCCCGTCCGGCGACACCCCCGGCGAGCAGCCCCGGGCGTACTTCCGGTGCGCCCGCTTCGCCAGGTCGACGGCGTACAGGTCGTGGCCCCAGCGGGCGGCCATCCGGTTCCCGTCCGCCGAGAGGCACGCCGAGCCGCTGTACGTCCCCGGGGCGTTCAGCGGCCGCGACTTCCGCGTCTCGATGTCCACCGCCATCAAGCCCTCCGGCGTCCAGTGAACCACCTCGCGGTTGTTGGTGTGGAACTCGACGGGGCTGCCGTCCTTCTTCGGGGCCTTCTCCACGAGCAGCTTGCGCTCGCTGCCGTCGGCCCGCATGACGTAGACCTTGCCCTGGTCGTACACGGCGAGGTGCTTGCCGTCGGGGCTCCAGCGGGCGAACTCCCCGCGGCCGAGGTCCTCGACCTGCCACACGCCGATGACCACCTTATGGATGTGGCCTTTGCACGTGTAGACGACAGCGCCGCCGATCTCGGCGGCGAGCTTGTCGAGGGCGGCCCGCTCCTCCTTGCCGGCCTCCGGGGGGTATGCGAGCGCGGTGGCCTCGCCGCGGGCCCCCGCGGCAAGTGCCGGCGTCCCGGCGTACGACAGCCAGACACACAACAGAGCGGCTGTGCCATGCCAGGTGCGTCTCATGCCGTTTCTCCCACCGGGGCGATGCCGCCGCCGCCCGCCGGACCGTATTCTAACCCCGGATTCCCCGGACGAGGACCGCAGTTCATGTATAATGAGGTCGCTTTCGACCGCACGAATACAGGGCTCTCTTGATGCCACGGACGGCGGAGGGCAGGGAGGCAATGGGTAAGCCCGGCAGGGACGCTCCTCGGGTGGGTCTTGAGCGGACCTTGAACGGCAACAGGAGCAGCATCGCGATGGCAACCTGCCCACGTGTTCCGGGCATCGTTCTGACGCTCGCAGTGGCAGTCGCTTTGCAGAGCGTGTGTTTGGCGGTCGCCCCGACGGCGCACAATCCGCAGTACTCCGACAAGACGGCCTGGCCGGCGAAGCTGGAGGCCGACAAGGCCGCGTACGCCAAAGAGTCCTGGCCGGCCGCGACGGTGCTGGTGTGGGCCGGCGCCGGCGCCGGCGCCGGCGGCAGGGCGTCGGCCCAGGTGGACGGCGCCGGCATCGACGACGGCGGCAACTGGCGGCTGGCGAGCGGTCAGCCTCCCAAGCGAGGCCCCGACCACGACACCGACATCGTCTTCCCCGAAAACGCCCGCGTCTCGTTCAGGGATGAACTCCGGGCGCGCCACGTGACGCTGCGGCCGGGTGCCAACGTGATGTTCAAGGACCTCAACCTGGCCGGCAACCTCTGGATCCAGAAAGGGGCGAGCTTCCGCTTCCTCCACGGCACGCTCGGGGCCGCCGACCGGGACACCTTCGTGCGCAGCGACAACGAGCACACGGAGAAGTTCGCCAACTTCCTGCGCTACAACAAGCGCCCGGACAACGGCACCGAACTCATCGGCCACTGGTGGATCGGCGATCAGGTGTTCCTGGGCTCCGGCCGGTTCATCATCGGGCCGGGCAGCTCCTTCCAGCACACCGACCGCTTCCTTCTCGACGTGTACCCCGACGGCACGCTGATCGTTCTGTCCGGGGCCACCTACGAGGCGCGGGGCAACTACTACCAGAAGGACGACCTGGTCGTGCACGGCAAGCTGCTGGGTGGCACACCGCAGCGGCCGCTGACCGCCGACGCGGTCATCGGGCTGAGCTTCAAGGCGCAGGGCAAGGGCAAGTCCAGCGGGTCCCCGGGCCTCAAGGCCTCCAACCCCAACGACGTGGGCCTTCTGCTCATGCCCAAGGCGGTGCTGGCCGTCCACAGCAGCGACCCCGCGAAGGCCCGGCTGGTGTTTCGCTGGCACCGCAATCCGCAGGTGACCTTCGCCTG
>CAZMDT010000473.1:0-2449 GCA_964564965.1 uncultured Planctomycetaceae bacterium
GGGGTAAAGCCTCGGCACGGTCTCAACGTTATGGTTGAGGATGCCGGGAGCGGCACGAAGGACGGTATCGAGCGCCGCCCCGTGGCCCTGGAAATCCGGGATCAGCACCTCGACGGCCGCCTTGGGCAGGCGCCGACGGATCGCCTCGATCGTCCGGGCGAACTGGCCCGCCCCGCCGTCGGGCAGGTCGTCGCGCGTGACGCTGGTGATGACCACGTGGCGCAGGCCAAGCCGGGCAGCCGCTTCCGCGACGGCTTCCGGCTCGTCGTCTCGCGGCGGCTCAGGCGCCGCTGAGCGCACCGCGCAGAAGCGGCAACTCCGCGTGCACGCCTCGCCCAGGATCATGAACGTCGCCGTCCGGCGCGAGAAGCACTCGTGGCGGTTCGGGCAGCGGGCCTCGTCGCAGACGGTGGCCAGGTGCAGATCCTCGAGCATGGTGGCGACCTCGCGCGCGGCCGCCGCGGGGCCGAAGCGCTTCTTCAGCCACGGAGGCAGGCGGCGGATTGTCTTCGCTTCGCCACTCACGATGTCTTGTCCGTCACAGCGCGGTCGAATCCGAACACCTCCACCATGCACTCGATCAGCGGAGGCTTGGCCTCCTCGATGCCGACTTCCCGCCCGGCTGCACGCGACAGGCTCGTCATGCGGCAACCGTCGATGCCGCACGGCACGATGGCGTCGAACCCTGACAGGTCGTCTGCGACGTTCAGCGCAAAGCCATGGTATGCCACCCAACGCCGAACGGCTACGCCGATCGAGGCGACCTTCTCCTCGCCGATCCACACGCCCGTGAAGCCTTCGCGCCGCTCGCCCGCCACGCCGAACCGGCCGAGCAGCCGGACCAGGACCTCCTCCAGGTCGCGGAGATGCTTCCGGACATCGCGAACGTGGAGGATCGCATAGCCGACAAGTTGCCCGGGCCCGTGATAGGTCACGTCGCCTCCGCGAGTGGCCTCATGGACCTCGATGCCGTCGGATGTCAACTCCTCGCGGCCGGCAAGCAGGTGGGCCTCCTGCCCGCGCCGCCGGCCAAGCGTGACGACGGGCGGGTCATGCTCGACGAGCACGAGGAACGCCTTGGCCCTATCCGCCACGACGCGCTCGACGAGTCGTTCCTGGAGCCGCAAGGCGTCGGCGTAGCGTGCCCGGCCGAGATCGCGAACGGTGAGACCGCTCACGGCGCTCTCCCCGTGCGAAGCTGCTCGAGGGCGTTCCAGGTCAGGTCGATGAGCAGATCGCCGGCGGTTCCCGGCTGCGCGGACGGTCGCCAGATGCTGGTCAGCAGCTCAGCCAGTTCGTCCCGGGACGCGACGGCGCGGGCGACGCCGTCAGCCTGCCCCCTGATAAGCCACAGAACGTTCGCCGCCGCGCCGAGCGCGAGGCAGTCGGGCGCCGCGCCCGCCTCCAGCACCAGCCGCATCGCCCCGAAGAGCCGGTCGCACCAGCCGAGCTTGCGGCGAGGGTCACGAGCAACGCGAGAAACCCGGTCGCTGAGGTTCAGACAGACCATCCGCCGCAGGATGTCCTCGGCGTGGCGGCGCCAGCCGTCCGGCGTGAATAACGCTTCGCCCGTCGCGCCGTGACGGCGGATCATGGCGGCGCCCGACTCCTCGATAAACGCCTGCCGCGCCGCGGCCATGATCCGCTCGTCGCGCCCGGCCTCGGCGATCGTGCCGTACCCGCGGAACGCCGCGAGATAGGCGACCACGGCGTGAACGGCGTTGTAGCCGTACAGCTTCGCCTCTGCGAAGGGGGCCAGGTTGGGCTTCTCCTGGAGGAACGTCATTCGTCGGCGGTAACCGTCGAGGCCCCCCGGCGGCACGAGCACGTCGTTGCACGGCTCCATCAGGACGGCCCGGTCGCTCGCCGGCGTCAGGCGAGCCAGCCCCAGGCGCGCGATCTCCCGTTCGTCTTCGATCTTCCCGCACATCTTGCGGATGACCGTGTTGAGGGCACGGAAGCCGCCGAGGTCGAGGCCGCCGGCGCGGTCGCGCAGATGCTCCATGAGGATTTCCGCCGCGCGGTTGTCGTTCTCGGCCGCGTAGAGGACCGCCGGCCCCACCGCGCAGCGGGCACCCAGCCCCGCCGCGAGCAGCGCGGGAATGTCAGCCTCGGCGTGGCGGGCGTAGTCGGCGACGCTCCCGACGGCGGTGACAAGCTCATCCGCCTCGGCGATGGCAGCGACCAGAGCAGCGCGGTCGCCGGCCACGCGCGGATCGTAGATTTCGACGGCCGCGACCTCGACCTGCTCGATCCGGCTGTCGTACGCGACGTTCAGCGTGTAGCGTCCGCGGCTCCTGCGGAGCGCGTCGATCAGCGCCGGGTCGATCTCTGCGACTACGTAGCGGTCGAAGTCGCCGGCCCGCGTCGCCTCAAGAACGAACAGGCCGCTCTGGATCGGCCCGAAGCCGAACCCCACGAACGTTCCCCGCCGTCCTGTCATCGCCGC
>CAZMDT010000474.1:0-2440 GCA_964564965.1 uncultured Planctomycetaceae bacterium
GGGGCGGCGGTTCTGCCAGATGCGCTTCTTCCCGGTTGTCGCCGCCGCGAGGACGCTGGAGGTCTACCGCTACGTGCTGTCTCGCACGGGTCAGCCGGCGGAGGAGCTGCTGCCGCCGGCCGGTGGCGCCGCCCCTACAGCGCCGGGTGCGTGATGTCCTCCCCCGGCATGTTGTGGCGCATCCACGGATAGGGGTACACCCACCGGTCGCCGAGCCTCATGCGGATCTTCCGTACGTCGCAGATGGGCTTGGCCGGGCGCCCGCGGACGAGCATGTAGTCGGCCACGTCGTGCTTCACCTCGCTGTAGGTGGCGACGATCGCGTGGTAGCCCACCGCCACCCCCGGCCAGATCACCGATTTGACGCCCAGGACCGCGCACTCCCCGATGACGGGCCCGCGAACGTCGAGGGCGGTGGGAGGATAGGGGTCGTTCAGGAGGGCGGCCCCGGGCATGATCTGGCAGTGGGCCCTGAGCTCCGCCCGCTCGCAGACGTGGACGTCGGCGTGCAGCATGGCGTGCTCGCCGATGAGGCAGTTGCCCATGATGACGCACCGCTCGCCGACGGCGGCGAGCGCGCCGATCCGCGTGCCCGCCCGCAGGCAGCTCGAGGCCCCGATGCGGCATTCGCGCCCCAGGACCACGCCCGGCTCGATCGTGACGTTCGGGCCCACGCGCACGCCCGCCTCGATCCGCACCGGGTCGCGCCAGCCGTTCCGGAACGGGAACCCCACCACCGCGCCCGGGGCGATCACGGCCCCCGGGCCGACCTCCACGCCCTCGCCGACCCACGCCCCCGCGTGAACCGCCGCCGAGCGGTGAATCACCGCGTCGGGCGAGACGTACGCCCCCGGGTTGTCGGGCCGCTTCGCGCTCATTGCCTCACGCCGTCAGGCCGCCGTCCACGGCGAGGACCTGGCCGGTGATCCACCGCGCGGCGTCGCCGCCGAGGAAGCACACCGCCGCCGCCACGTCGTCCGGCTCGCCGAAACCCAGCGGGTGCCGGGCCTCGATCTCCGCCACCTGCTCGGGCTTCAGCCGACCCAGCATCCGCTCCAGAAGCTCCGTGCGCACCATCCCCGGCGCCACCGCGTTCACCCGAACGCCCCGCGGCGCCAGCTCACGCGCCAGCGCCCGCGTCAGGCCCACCACGCCCGCCTTGCTCGCCGCGTAGAGGCCCATCCCCGCCGACCCCCGGAGCCCCGCCGCGGACGACATGTTGACCACGGCCGAACCCTTGACCAGCAGGCCCAGCATTGCCTTCGTCACCGACGCCATCGCCACCACGTTCAACTCCAGCAGCGACCGCGCCTCCGCCATCGAGGTCGCCTGGAGCGGCAGGAGCAGCTCGCGCCCGGCGTTGTTCACCAGCAGGTCCAGCCGCCCGAACCGCTCCTTCACGAGCCCCCGGCCCTGCTTGACCTGGGCCTCGTCAGTGACGTCGGTGGCCACGGGCATGGCCTCGCCGCCGGCCGCGGCGATCTCGGCTGCCAGCGCCTCAAGCAACTCCTTCCGCCGGGCCATCAGCACGACTTTCGCCCCGCGGCGCGCGAGCGCGAGTGCGATGGTGCGCCCGATGCCGCTCGAGGCGCCCGTCACCAGCGCGACCTTGCCGTCGTAGTCGCTCATGCCGCGTCCCACCTCACCGTGCACGCCGCCCACGAGTAGCCCACCCCGAACCCCACGAGCAGCAGGCGATCGCCCGTCTTGATCCGCCCCGCGTCGAGGTAGTCCCTGATGGCGATCGGGATGCTGGCTGACACGGTGTTGCCGACCTCCTCGAAGCTCACCACCGCCTTCTCCGCCGGCACCTTGCTCCGCTTGAACAGGTGCTCCAGCATGAACCGGTTCGCCTGGTGGTAGACGTACCAGTCGATGTCATCCGGCGACAGCCCCCCGGCCGCCAGGCAGTCGGCCACCAGCTTCGGCACGCACGTGATCGCGAACGTGAAAATCGCCCGCCCGTCCATGAAGAGGTTGTCCCGGCTGCGGGTGCAGCCGGCCTCGTCGGTCTGCTCGCGGGCGGTGACGGGCGAGCGGGGCAGCTTCAGTCCGCCGGCCGGTACGATGAGATTGGCATGCCCCTGCCCGTTGGTGCGCAGGACGAGGTGGTCGATGTCGCCCGGCCCGTCGCCGGCGGGCACCACGAGCGTGGCGGCGGCGGCGTCGCCGAACAGCGTTCGCACCGTGCGGTCGCGGGGGTGGATGTACTTCGTGTAGGTGTCGGCGGTGACCAGCAGCACGCAGCGGGCCTGCCCCGAGGCGATCAGCCCCTTCGCCAGCCCCAGCCCGTAGACGTACCCGCTGCATCCGAGGTTGAAGTCGAACGCCCCGAGCGCGGTCGGCAGGCCGAGCCGGTCCTGAAGCAGGCACGCGCCCGGCGGCAGGTAGTGCTCCGGAGATTGGGTGCAGTAGAGGAGGTAATCGATGTCCCCGGCGG
>CAZMDT010000475.1:0-2406 GCA_964564965.1 uncultured Planctomycetaceae bacterium
TCGATCCACAGGAAGTCGCTGTCGTCGGTGGCGGCATCGTCCGGGTACCGCAGCCCCGCGAAGGCCGGGGTGGCGAGGGCGGCTAGAACCGCCACGGTCAGGGCGAGCTTCACGGGTGCCATGGCCATCCTTTCTCAATCAGGCGCCTTGCGGCCGGCCCGCGGCGCCGCCCCTGCCAACCACAAACGGCGTCGCCCGCGTGCCGCCCGGCTACTTCGAGCCGCCGACGAACAGCGGGATCAGGCTGCCGCCGGTGGCCGTCGGGGCCTCGCCGTGCTTCAACTCCTTCGTCTCGCCGCCGCGGGTCTCGCGGACGAGCACCTGGAACGGCTCAAACTTGCTGCTGAACTTGCTCTCGCGCATCGACACCGAGATCGACGAATCGCGGCTGATGAACAGCGGGCCCACCGGCGGGGTGATGGTATACATGAACCCGCCGAGGATCTCCGTCCGCCCCCCGCCGATGGTCTCGACGGCCGAGCCGCCACGCTCGAGCTTGTATCCCAGTATCCACAGCGCCGCCCCGTCGTTGGTGATGCGGACCTTGTGCTGCCATTCCGCGTTGATCTGCCGGCCCCAGACGTTGACGCCCTTACGGAAGATCATCCGCGGCCCGCCGATGTCCTCCAGGAAGATGTCGCCCGTGTCGGCGTTCGTCACGCCCTGACACGTCGCCTGCTGGCCCATGGCGTTGACGTGCAGGTTGCGGACGACCAGCGTCCGCTTCGACGCCTGCTCGATGCCGCCGGCCACGCCGCCCAGCCCCTCGATCACCACCACCGGGGCCTGGCCGCCCTCCAGCCGGAACACGCCGCGCCCGGTGAACCGCGCGCCCTGCCCCAGCCCGATGATCCGGTGCACCGCTCCGCGAATGTGCACCGTCTTGCCGACCTCGTAGCTGCCCTCGGGCACGTAGACGGTCCTGGCGCCGGAGTCGATGGCCTTCTGGACCGCCTCCGTGCAATCCGCGTTCTTCCGGCCTTTGCCCGCCGACGCCCCGAAGCGAACGATGCTCGCCCAGCCGCCCGGGTCGTCCCATTCGACCTCCGGCGTCTCCTTGACCGGGAGGTTCAGGCTGCGCCGCGGCCCGTCGAACAGTCCCAGCACGTCATGGCTGACATACTCCTCGACCATGCCGGCCGCGGTGCCCTTCCCGCGCCCGCTCGTGTTCTCCACGGCTCTGTCGTATCCGGCGACCTTCACGTTCCGGGCGAAGACCGCCGCCGGCTTCTCGTTGATGATCGCGGCGGCGCCCTTGCCCGTCAGCCGGCTGTCAAGCAGCACCAGCAGCGCCGGCCCGCTGTTCTCGACGGCCGGCACTTCGTTCTCGCTCACCAGCCCGCGGAAACTCACACACTGCCCCGCGTTGCGCAGGCCCACCTTCCGCTGCCCCTTCAGCGTGACGTGCTCGAGCACGACGCTGTCGACGACGAAGTTCATGTCGATGCCGACGTCGAAGCCGATGACCGTGACGTTCTTGATGAGGCACGGCCCCTGCTCGTCGGTGTAGCCGAGGTCGAGGCCGATGGCGCCCGCGCCGTCGCCGGAACGGATCGTCACCTCGCGGAACGCGCCGGTGTTGTTCGCCATGAACTGCGCGGCGATGGCGCCGGCGTTGCCTCTGCCCGCGTCGAACGTGAGGTTGCGGATGTAGTTCTTGAAGCGCTGGGCGGGCTTGCGCCCGGTCCAGACCATCGCCTTGGGCCGGGCGGGGTCCGTGTAGCCGGGGCAGTTGTCCCTCAGCCTCAGGACCGCGCCGTCCGTGCTCTGGCCCCACAGCGTCGTGTTCATCTGTCGCGCCGGCCAGCGGAGCGTATTCGAGATGACGTACGTGCCGTTCGGCAGATAGACGATGCCGCCGACGTTCTCGTCGAGCGCCTTCTGGATGGCGGCGGTGCAATCGGCACCCCCTTCGCCGCGGGCGTTGTACGGCGGCTTCGTCACGTCGGCGACGCTTGGGTCGTCGGGGAATCTCACGCCTTGTCCTCCAGCCGCCATCGCATACGCGGCCATCCCAAGAACCGAACCGATCGCTGCGGCCCTCGACGATGCGCTCATGCTCATTGCACGTCTTCCTCATCCGGCCCGGCGACGGCCCTCGGCGGTGCCGCCCACCAGTTCAACCGCTTGGCAGCAAGGTTGGGGGCGGCCTTTTTGCTTGCGCTGGGACCGCGGGTACCGGTCAGCCGCCATCCGTGCGCAGTAACGCGGCGGACCCGCGCGGGGCCCGCCGCGCCCTCAACGCCGTCGGCCGTCCATGCTTGGTTGGTCTTCGCTGGGGCCTGGCCGTCCCTGCTTACCCGAACTGCTCGGCCAGCAGCTCAAGCACTCGCTCCGCGGGCATCGAGCGCTTGCCGAGCGGCGTCATCCAGACCAGGTCGCCGCCCTCGGCCAGCACACGCTCCA
>CAZMDT010000476.1:0-2397 GCA_964564965.1 uncultured Planctomycetaceae bacterium
AGCACCTGGTCCTCCACCTTCGCGTTGTCGGCTTTGGTGCTGTTGATCTGCGTGAGGATCGTGGCGTACTCCTTGTTGGTCTTGGCGGTGTTGAGGGCGGTGCGGAGCTTGCCGACCTTCTCCTCCTCCTCCTTCAGCGCCAGCTCGAGGCGGTCGGCATCCATGCGGCGAGAGGTGGCCCGGTCGCGGAGGGCGTCATGTTCAGCGCGAAGTTGGTCGATGCGCTGGTTCTGGTGGTTGACCGCGTTGGTTCGCGTCTTGAGCTTCGACCGCACCACGGCCAGCTCGCGCTCGACCTTCTGCAAGTCGAGCAACGCTTCGATCGTCGTTGCCATCAAACGCCCTCTTCACTTGTTAAGGATACAGGAACACAAAATTATCGGGGACCCCGCTGCGGTTTGCAAGGAGATTTGTCGGACGGACGGCGGGGGTGACAGAAGGCACGGCCCGGCGCGCCTGAGGCGGCGAGGGGTAACGGCCGCGCTACCGGTTGGGCGATCCTGAAGCGGCGGGCGGGGCCCCCGGCGCGGCGGGCCGGGTCGTCGGTGCCGGCGTCGCGCCGGCCCGCGGCAGGGCGATGCGCTTCTCGCGCACGAGCCTGTCCCGCAGCTCGATGAGCGCCTTGCCCCGCTCGAGCGGGCGCATCTTCTGGAGTTGCTCGACGCGCTGCGGGTCGTTGGCCTTCAGCCAATCGACAACGGCCTTCAACCAGCGGCCACGGCGCTGGTACGCCTCGCGGTCCGCCGCCGACATCCTGATCAGCCGTTCGTAGTTGCGGAGGATCTGCTCCTGCTCGCCGGGGCTGTTCCTGAGGAAGGCCCGCACCGTGTCGCGATGCCGCTGGCGCTGGTCGGGCGTCAGTTGCTCCCACTCCTCGCGGACGTGGGCGAGCGTCTGGGCGAGCGACTGCTTGCCCAGGGCCTCGAAGAGGTCGGCCTTGAGCTGGAGCTGGCTGGCAACGTCGCCGGGGTAGGGGGTGGGCTTGGCGGGCTTGGGGGCGCCCGCCGCCGCCGCCGCGAAGCAGAGCGTCAGTCCGGCGGCCAGAATGTCACGATGCAGCTTGTCCATGTCGCTATCGTCAGATGTCGCCCGGGGCGCGCTCGATCCGGTCGATGGCCTCGAGGGTGTCCATGTTCACCAGGACGTCGTAGTTTTCGAAGAAGGACACGGCCGCGGCGGCCACGGGCGCCGGGCTCGGCACGGGTGTGGGCGCCTTGACGATCGGGGCTGGGGTGCCGCTGGGAGGCTCACCTGTTCCGGCCAGGTTCATCAGGACGGCGGCGATGATGACGGCCGCGGCGGCCGCCGCCGGCACCAGCCAGCGCGCCAGGCGAATGACGACGGCCTGGCGCCTCGCGCGCCGCACGCCCGAGGCGACCCGGTCGGCCAGGTCGTCGGCGGGCGCCGGCACCGTGTAGGCCTCGAGCAGTTCGTCGAGCTTCTGAAGTTCGCGGCGGGCCTCGGCGAGCGCGGCATCGCCCGCGACGGCCTGCTCGAGGCGATGGGCCTCCTGCGGGGCCAGCTCGCCATCGAGCCAGGCCGACAGGTCTTCGATTTCGCGTTGTTCCAGCCGCCGTGTCATCGTTGTTGCGCTCGTATCGGCCGAGCCGAACAAAGCCTTCCGACCGCTGATCTTACGGCCTCGCCCACCGTAAGAGGTGTCTCCCGGCCCTCGGGCCCTGCCGGCAACGGTTGCCGTGTTAGCCTGGGGGTATAACCCCCGGCCCAGCGGCCGGTCCTGCGAAATTCGCGCATTTTTTGCGGCGCCCGGTCAGTCACGGAGGTGCTTCCTCAGCATGTATCGGAGATTCTCCCTGGCCCGGCTGAGCAGGCTCTTGACCGCCATCGTCGAGCACTGGAGCACCGCGGAAATGTCCTCGTAGCCCTTGTGCTCGTACTGGTGGAGGATGATGGCCGCCTTCTGGTTCTCGGGCAGGCGGTCGATGGCCCGCGTGACCTCGGCGCGGAGCTCCTCGTCGCGCAGGCCGTCGGATGGCCCGGCCGCGTGCCGGTCCGGGATGTTCCGCTCGATCCCCTCGTCGCCGTCGCCGCCGATCTGCCCCATGTGCAGGATCGGGCTTCGCTGACGGGAGCGCATCACGTTGAACGCGAGGTTCGCCACGATCCGGTACAGCCAGGTGCTGAACTTCGCCGCCGGCACGTACCGGTACGCCGTTCGGTACACCCGCAGGAACACCTCCTGCGTCAGGTCTTCCACGTGCTCCCCGCTGCCCAGAAACCGGTACACCAGCGCGTGAACCTTGTGCGTGTTGCGGCGCACCAGCTCCTCGAAGGCGGCGGAGTCGCCCTCCCTGGCCGCCAGCATCAGCCGGACGTCCTTGTCCCGCTTCGCCCAGAACTCGGCCTGCTCGGCCGTGCCCTTCTGCCCCCCCGGCC
>CAZMDT010000477.1:0-2397 GCA_964564965.1 uncultured Planctomycetaceae bacterium
TCGACAGCGCCCCCTTCCGCCGGGTGAGGTCGCGGGCCTTCCGCGCCGCCTCGCGGGCCTGCATCGCCTGCGTCCCCTTGTTGACGATCCGCTTCGCCTCCGTCGGGTGCTCCTCCAGCCACGCCGCGAGCTGCTCGTTGACCACCTGCGTCACGAAGCTCTCCACCTCGCTGTTGCCCAGCTTGGTCTTGGTCTGGCCTTCGAACTGCGGCTCGGGCACCTTGACCGAGATGACGGCCGCCAGGCCCTCCCGGAGGTCGTCGCCGCTCAGCAGCGTCCCGCCTTTGCCGTTCTTGGCGTCCTTGAATATCTTGGCCGTCCGGGCGTAGTAGTTGACGGTGCGGGTCAGGGCGCTCTTGAAGCCGGACAGGTGCGTGCCGCCCTCGAGCGTGTGGATGTTGTTGGCGAACGAAAAGATCGCCTCGCTGAAGCCGTCGGTGTACTGGACGACGATGTCGGCCACCAGCAGCGTCTCCTCGTCCTCCTTGTGGATGACCATCGGGCGGTGCAGCGTCTGCTTGCCCTCGGTCAGGTGCTGCACGAACGCCACCAGCCCCTTGTTGAACTGGAACTCCTCCTCCTTGTCCGTGCGCTCGTCCTTCAGGCGGAAGCACACGCCCTCGTTCAGGTACGCCAGCTCGCGCAGCCGCGTGGCCAGCACGTCGTAGCGGAACGAGATGTCCGGGAAGATCTCCGGGTCGGCGCGGAAGGTCACCTTCGTGCCGGTGCGCTTGCGCTGTCCGATCTTCTTCAGCTCGCTGGCCTTCTTGCCGCGCTCGAAGATCATCTGGTACACGGTGCCGTCGCGGGCGACCTCGACCTCCAGCGACTCGCTCAGCGCGTTGACCACCGACGCCCCCACGCCGTGCAGCCCCCCGGAGACCTTGTAGACGCCGTGGTCGAACTTGCCCCCCGCGTGCAGGTGGCAGAACACCACCTCCAGCGTCGATATCCGCTCCGTGGGGTGCGGGCCCACCGGAATCCCCACGCCGTCATCCGTCACCGTGCACGACTCGTCCGGGTGAACCGTCACGCTGACGTTCTGGCAACGCCCCGCCATCGCCTCGTCGACGGCGTTGTCCACGATCTCCCAGACCAGGTGGTGCAGGCCGCGCGGCGTCGTGTCGCCAATGTACATCCCCGGGCGCTTCCGCACCGCCTCCATGCCGCGCAGGACCTTGATCTGGCTCTCGTCGTACACGCCCGCGACGGGCGACTTCTTCTTCCCGGCCGCATCCTTGGCCACGCTGCACGTTCTCCTTCCCAAGGCGTTTCCAGTGTAAGGCTGACGGTGACGAGACCCGCATGAAAGCGGGCTGAAACCACCACGTCATTATCCCGGATGCGCCGCGCGGACGCCAGCGAAATAGCCGCCGCTGCGGCGCCGACGGCGCCCCCGGAACACGCTCGGCGCCTCCCTTGCCGCCTCGCGCGGCGCGCCGTATGCTAAGGGCCGCCCCCAACGAGCCCAGGCAACCGAGACGAGATATGCGCCTCTTCACGAAGACCGGCGATGACGGGACGACCGGCCGGCCCGGCGGCGGGCGCATCGGCAAGGACGACCCCCGCGTGTCCGCCCTGGGCGCGATCGACGAGCTGAACACCCACCTCGGCCTGTGCCTCCAGTGCGGCGCCGCCGATGCACGGTTGCGGGAAGCGCTGGAGCCGGTTCAGCGGGAGCTGCTGGCCGCGGGCGCGCTGCTGGCAGCAGCCGGAACCGACGCCCGCCCGAACGTCCGCCTCGATGACGCCGCCGTCGCGCGGATGGAGGGACAGATCAGCGACATCGAGGGGCGCCTCCCGAAGCTGGAGCACTTCATCGTTCCCGGCGGCGGCGAGGCGGCGTGCCGGCTGCACGTGGGGCGGGCGGTCTGCCGCCGGGCCGAACGTGCCGCCGTCGCCGCCCGAAACGCAGCAGACGACGTGCCGAGCGTTGTGCTGCGGTATCTCAACCGGCTGAGCGACCTGCTGTTCGTGCTGGCCCGTGCAGCCAACGCCGACGCCGGCATCGAGGACACCCCCTGGCACGCCGACGCCTGAGCCCCGCCGGCGCGTGAAGACGCGGCGGCCCGGATGGACCCGCCGCGTCGTATCAGGCGTTGAGTTGTTCCGCGTGGCGGCGCCCGGGCCTACTCCGACTGGTCGAACATCGTCTGGCAGGCGTTGGCGATGTCGTCGGGCGTCAGGTTCACCAGCTTGAGGGCTCCTTCGGGCGTCTTGGTGCTCTTCGGCACGGACCGGACGTACAGGCAGTTGACGCGGACGCCGAGGTCGCTGCGAGCGGCGGCCGAGGCGATCTCGTCCCCGATGCCGCCGGCGTAGTTGTCCTCGACCACGAGGATCTGCCCGCGGCAGTCGTCGCCGATGCGGAGGATCTCGTCGGCGTCGAGCGGGATG
>CAZMDT010000478.1:0-2388 GCA_964564965.1 uncultured Planctomycetaceae bacterium
GCCCGCACGACGTTCGGCCGCGAGCAATAGTCCTGCCACGCGCGGGCGACGCGCTCAGTCGGCAGCCAGTAGGCCTCGGCGGCGTCGCCCACGAACTCCCCGTACGGCGTGATGGTGACGGCGCGATTGCCGGCGGCGCGGGTCTCCGTCTGCGGGTCGTACCGGATCAGGCCGAGCCAGCCCGTCTTGGGGTCCATCGGGCGGAGCGGGTACGGGTGGCCGGCGGGAATGGCGTCGGGTAGGCGGAGTTTCACGATCTCCTCGATCCAGAGCAGGATGAGACTCGGATCGCCGAGCCGGTGGTGCTCCTCCAACGCCTGGAAGCAGGCGGCCCAGCAGTCGGCGCCGTTCTTGCGCTGCTCCACCATGCGCTGGTGGGCGGACAGCGGCGTGTAGAACTGGTCGCGTTCGGCGATGGGCATCAGCAGCGGCACGGCCCGCGCCGCGTCCTCCGCGACGGAGATGCCGCTGGTGTGATACGGGACGGATGCGATGGTCCGGGCGGGAAGCTCGTTGGCCAGCCCGGTCGCCTGCGAGCCCGACCACGACAGCCCGGTGTGGATAACGCATGTGTGGGCCAGCTCCGGATGCCCGGCCGCTTCCGCGAAGTGCACCAGCCCGGCAAGAAGCTCCTTCGCGGCGGCCGCGTCGTAGGCGGGGCCCGGACGGGGCCGGTTCTCGTAGGGGCGGTACAGCTTGTGCCGCAGGATGCCGAACCGCAGCTTCGAGGCGAGCGCCCGGTACTCCGGGTCGGTGTATATGTTCGCGCCGGCCTGGTAGTCGCTGGACAGGATCAGCCCGCGGACGGTCCCGCCCTTGACCGAGCCGGGCAGCCACAGCTCGAAGTCGGCCGATCGCCCGGGCGGAAGATTCGCGAGGGCGTGCTTCAGCTCAACGGCGCCCCTCTCGACGGCCTGCCCGCATCCCGCAATCGCCACGAGGCCCGGAATTATCGCGGAGGTGGCCAGGGAAAGCTTCTTCATCGTGCTTCTCCTTGTGATGGGCCGGGCTCTCCAAAGCCGCTTCGAGGCCCTGTCTCCGGTCCGCCGACGGACAGCGCGAGCCGCGCCGCTGTCACTTGCCGGGGGGCAAGGTGATCGTGCAGGCCTTCTGCTCGGAGAAGGTCCTGCCGGTCAGGTAGTCCGTGAACGTCACGCGGACGGTGATCTCCTCGTGCTTTGGCGGGTCCGCCCTCCACGGGCACACGAAGCTGAAGTGATACGTCATGAATCCGCTGGACCACTGCCGCGACAGCTCGTCCACCGACCACTTGTACTCGCCGATGAGGTTGCTCTCGGGCGGCTCGGCCAGGTCGTAGAGCTGAATGGTCACGTCGCCCGCGGCCTTGATGGTGCTGCCGTCGCGGTCCATCGGGCGCAGGTACACCTTGATCGCGTCGTCGCCGGGCTGATCGTCGGTGTCGACGCCGCCGGTGTAGCGCCCCAGCTCGATCTGCTCGACGTGGAAGAGCTTCTCGAGCCGCTTGTCGCCCAGGCCGCGGAGACCGGCGATGAGCTTCTCCTGCGCGGCGATGGTGGCCTGGAGTTCGCCCTCGCGCTGGTGGGCGGCGTCCAGTTCGGCCTGGAGCCGGGCGGATTCGCCGACCCAGGTGCACCCACCCGCGCCGGCGAGCGCCGCCGCGGCCGCCAGGAGCAGCCAGTGCTTCATGCGTCCTTGTCTCCCCGTGTAGCGGTCTCGGGCATGCGTTCGAGGATCTGGTCCACGCAGCCGTACTCGACCGCCTCCTCGGCGTCCAGCCACTTGTTGCGGTCGCAGTCGCGCTCGATCTGCTCGGCGCTCTGGCGGGTGTGGCGGGCGAGGATGCCGTAGAGGCGTTTGCGCAGGCGAATGATTTCGCGTGCCTCGATGTCCAGCTCGGTGGCGGGCCCGGTGAGGACGCCGCGGATGAGCGGCTGGTGGATCAGGACGCGGCTGTTGGGCAGCGTAGAGCGTTTGCCGGGCGTTCCGCCGGCGAGCAGGACGGCGCCCATGGAGGCGGCCATGCCCACGCAGTACGTGGCCACGTCGGGGCGGATGAACTGCATGGTGTCGTAGACGGCCAGCCCCGCCGACACGCTGCCCCCCGGCGAGTTGATGTACAGGCTGATGTCCCCGTGCGGGTCCTCGCTGCTGAGGAACAGCAACTGCGCCGTCACGACGTTCGCCATCTCGTCGTCGATCTGCCCGCCCACGAAGACGATGCGGTCCTTCAGCAGGCGGCTGTAGATGTCGTAGCTCCGCTCGCCGCGGCCGGTCTTCTCCACGACGATCGGCACGAGGTGCTGGTTCTCTGTCATGGCGCGTCCGCTCCTTCGCCGCACGCGTCTATCGGCTGCCGGCGATGCCGGGCCCCGCCCGCGGCCTCAGGCCCGGGGGCCCGTCAGGTCT
>CAZMDT010000479.1:0-2385 GCA_964564965.1 uncultured Planctomycetaceae bacterium
ACCTCGCCGCCGCGGGGATCGGGCACGGCGAACTCGCCCTTCTGCATGATCCCCCCGCCGCCGCCCTCGAGGCACAGGTCCGGCGGGTGCGTGCCCTTGCGGTTGTCCTTGCTGAAGATCAGGCACAGCTCCACCACCGTCGTCTCATTCGGCGAGGCGTAGGCCTCACCGCGCGGGCTGTACCGGCGGTACACGTAGCTCGGGTGCTCCAGGATCGTCAGCGTCCGTTCGTCGAGGGCGATGTCCCGGCCCTCGAAGATGGTGCCGTCGATGGTGAGGTTCCTCGGCACGGCCTTGGCGATCATATCCGGGCTCAGCGCGGCTGGCACGGTGCGGTTCAGCCACCAGGCCCCCACGGCCGCCAAGGCGATGGCCACGCCTGCCGCGTAGCCCTGAACGCCGCCGACAAGGTTGAACATCCGCGGCCACTGGCCCTGGTCGTCCTCGGTGCGGAGGTGCCCGTGGAACAGGGGCTGGATGTCGACGGGCCGGCCGGCGGCCTTGCGGGCCCACAGGATGGCCCGTTCGATGGAGAACATCAGCAGGAACGCCAGGACGAAGATGAGCACGCCGGAGAAATCGTGGAACCAGCCGGTGGCCAGTTCCACGTCCCAGAGGTCGGCCACGAGGATCAGGCTGACGATCCGAAGCGAGTTGCTGACCACGGCGACCGGAATCGTCAGGGCGAACAGCGCCAGCCGCCACCCGCCGCGCAGGCGGCAGACGTAGGCGTACAGGGCGCCGAACGCCAGCAGGCTGATGAGCGTCCTCAGGCCGTTGCAGACGTTGGCGACCACGAGGTTCTTGTCGCCCTCGAGCAGCACCCGGTTGCCCGTCCGCTCGGCCACGATGCCGATCACGTTCGCCAGCCGGACCCCCCACGTGGAGGCGAGCATCTTCAGGCGGAAGTTCAGGCTCGCGATGGACACCTCCGGCAAGGGGACCATGAACAGCAGCAGCGCCAGCGGGAACCAGAGCCGGCGCAGGGCGGCCGTGCCCCACAGCAGCAGCACCAGCCCGGCGAGCACGCCGATGAAGGCGAAGCCGCTGGCGAAGTTGACGCGTGCCAGGCACGCCACGAGGTGCGTCAGCAGGCTGCCGACGAGCACGATGGCCCCGCCGACGCGGTTGGGGCGAACCTCGATGTGCGTGTGGCGGATCAGCAGGAAGGCGATCAGCAGGCTCACCAGCGGCATCAGCGGGGCGTGCGTGTAGTAGCTCTCGCCCTCCATGATCCGGTCGTAAAGCCCCAGGCCCTCACGGTGCCACGCCGGGAACCACCGCAGCCACATCTCGGCGAAGTTGTGCCCGAAGGCGGCCACGAGAGCCGCTACGACGAGCACCCAGGCCCCCACGGCCAGCCAGCGCCGCCGTGCCGGTTCGCTGAGCGATTCTTGTGCCGTCATGGGAAGCTGTGAGCCCTCTCGAGGGTCGGTCGGTTCTGCGCGGCTGCACCGGCCGCGGGAGCACCGCGGCGCGAGGCGCTCCGGAAACGCAGGAACGCCCCACCCGTCGCGGAAGCCCGTTAACATCCAGCGTATTTCAGGGTTATCGGCTCATTCCAGGGGCGCCCTTAGAGGATTGCCCCGCCCCCGGGGCCGCGCCTGCGCAACGGTAAGTTTTCCTCAAAACGAGGGATAACGCGCGCCCTGCGGAGCGGCGCCGCACCAGCCGCCACCTCCCGAGCCGACGTGGAGCCCTATCCTTCGGCGGGGTCGTCCGCCGGGCTCCGTTATTGCCTGATTCCCTGCTCCATCAGACCGCCGCGTGCCGCGGCGCGAAGCTCTCCGTAAGGATGTCCGCGATGCGTTCCGCGGCCCGGCCGTCCCACAGCGGTGGGATCTGCGGCTCGGGCACCTCGCCCTGCACCACGCGACGGTAGGCCGCGGTGATCTTTCCTACGTCCGTGCCCACGACCTGGTTCGAGCCCACCTCCGCCGTCACCGGGCGCTCGGTGTTGTCCCGCAGCGTCAGGCACGGCACCCGCAGGATCGTCGTCTCCTCCTGGATGCCGCCGGAGTCCGTCAGCACCAGCCGGGCGTCCATCATCAGCCGAAGGAAATCCAGGTAGCCCGCCGGCTCGATGAGGCGCAGGGCGGGCAGGGCCTCGATCCGCCCGCCGAGCCCCATCGCCGCGATGTTCTTCCGCGTCCGCGGATGGATGGGGAAGACGATCGGCTGGTCCCGCTGGATCACCTCGAAGGCGTCCAGCAGGCGCCCCAGCACCGCCGGGTCGTCCACGTTGCTGGGGCGGTGGAGCGTCAGCACGGCGTAGGCGCCACCGGCGAGGCCGAGGCGGTCGAGCACGTCGGAGGCGGCGGCCTTCGCCTTGTTCTTCAGCAGCGTGTCGATCATCACGTTGCCGACGAGGAAGATCTTCTCCTC
>CAZMDT010000480.1:0-2380 GCA_964564965.1 uncultured Planctomycetaceae bacterium
CGAAGGAGATCGTCCCGCAGCTTGAGTTCCGCATCTATCCGCTCACGCACGCCATGCCGACGAAGGTGCTGCCGCTGCTACAGAACCTGCTGCGGCAGGTGCAGCGGACGCGGCCGGACGAGCCCATCGAAGTGCAGGCCGACGAACGCACGAGGTCCGTCATCGTCACCGCCCGGGGCACTGTCTTCGAGGAGGTCGAGAAGCTCATCCGGCAGCTCGACCAGCCGCCGGCCCACGTGAAGGCCGAGGTGCTCATCATCCCGCTGAAGAAGGCCGACGCGGCCCGGCTGGCCGCCGTGCTGAACGAGATGTTGCGTCCGGCCGCCGGCGGACAGGTGACACCGGAGGCGCGGGCGCTGCAGGAGCAGGTCCACCGCCTGCGGATTCGCAGCGCCCTGCGGGAGGACATTCCCGAGCTGGACCTGACGCAGCCGATCAAGATCAGCGCGGACCCGGCCCAGCCGCAGGGGTCCAACGCCCTCGTCATCACCTCCACGCCCGACAACCTCAAGGCCCTGCGCGAGGTCGTGGCGGTGCTGGACACCGTGCCCCTCGCCGAGGGCGTGAAGGTGCAGATCGTCCACCTCAAGTACGCCGATGCCGATGCGGTCGTCCGCGTGCTGCGGGAGATCTTCACGCAGGGCGAGAAGCTGGCGGGCAAGCCCGGCACAAGCGCCGCCGGCAAGGCGGAGCCCGAGACGGCGGCCGGCAAGGCGCTCACGAACCCCCTCAACGCCTCCGCCGACGCCCGGACGAACACCGTCGTGCTCAGCGGCCTGGAGGAGTCGCTCGCGCTGGCGGCGCGGATCGTCGTCGATCTGGACCGCGCCGGGGCGAAGGCAGTGACGGACGTCCGGCTGTTCCGGCTAAAGTACGCGGACGCGGGGCGGCTGGCGCCGCTGCTGGCGGCGGTGTTCGCGGAGCAGGGCACGGCGGCCGGCGAGGAGGGGCTGCGCACGCAGGTCTCCCGCCTGCGCACGCTCCTGGCGGACCAGGAAGGCCACACCACCAAGATCCCGAAGGGCCGCGCCGCCATGGCCATCCAGGCCGACCCGTCCACCAATATCCTCGTGGTGGCCGCCCGGTCCGACGTCATGCCGCTCATCGCGGACGTGATCCGGACGATGGACATCCCCGGCGCCGGCGCGCTCAATTCCGTTCGCATCTTCACGCTGACGAACGCCGACGCCACGCGGATGGCAAACGTCATCAGCGGCCTCTACGCGGGTCCGAATGCCAACTTCATCCGGGCGGAGGACAGGCCCACCGTGGTGGTGGACACGCGGACGAACGCGCTGGTCATCTCGGCCAGCGACAAGACGTTCGCGGTGCTGTCGGTGCTGCTGCAGCAGTTGGACCTGAAGACGCCCATCGAGCTGCACAACATCCGGCTCGTGCCGCTGAAGAACGCGGACGCGGCATCGCTGGCCGGAACGCTCCAGAAGATGATGGACGCCCGCGTGCAGCGCCTGGCGACGCTGGGCGCACGCGACGCCGAGGCGCTGCGGGCCGTCATCGTCCCCGACGCCCGCAGCAACAGCCTGATCGTCGCCGGCTCGCCGGAGAGCTTCGAGTTGGTCCAGGCGCTCGCCGGCGAGCTTGACGGCGCCAGCCCGGCGCTCGGCGGGCAGGTGCAGATCTTCCCCCTCGATCACGGCAACGCGGGCAACCTCGCCGCGACGCTGAACAACCTGTTCACCCAGCGCTACCAAGCCGCTCGCACCGCCGACGTCCAGCGCCAGCGGCCGATCATCCTCGGCGACCTGCGGACCAACAGCCTGCTGGTTGCCGCTAACGCCGACGACACGGGCGTGCTGACGAGCCTGCTGAAGCGGCTGGACGTCGAGCTGAAAGACCCCGCCGTCCGGCTCGAAATCCGGGCCCTGAAGGTGAACGACGCGGGCACCGTCGGAGACACACTTCAGCGGATCTTCCAGGCGCGGCTTCAGAGCATGACGCCGGCCGGGCAGACGCCCGCGCCGCAGGACCGCGTCGACGTCGCCACCGATCCGCTGGCCAACGCGCTGATCATCTCTGCCAGCAAGGAGAACCTGGCGCTCATCGACGACCTGTTGAAGCAGGTAGACGTCGAGCCCCCAATGGAGCAGGGCGTCGTGCGGATGTACTTCCTGGTCAACAGCGACGCGCAGCGGACGGCCACCATGCTGCAATCGCTGATCAGCCAGGGGCTCTACAAGCCCGGCCTGACAGCCGCCGCGGGAAACGCCCGGCTCGCCGCGCGGGAGAAGGTTTCGATTGTGGCCGACGTGCGGACGAACGTGCTGATGATCTCCGCCAGCAAGGAGAACTTCACTGTTATTGAGAGCGTGATCAAGACCATCGACGAGGCCAAGGGCTTCGGGCTGCTCGGGGCGATCAA
>CAZMDT010000481.1:0-2379 GCA_964564965.1 uncultured Planctomycetaceae bacterium
CCGAGATGGAGCTGGGCACCACGCGCCGCACCTCGCTACAGAACCTGGCCGACCGCATCCCGCTGGACAACCTCCGCAGCATCGTCGCCAGCGTCGTCCAGGCCGAGGAGCTCGGCACCCCCCTCGGCGACGTGCTCCACGCCCAGGCGTCGCTGCTGCGCCTTCAGCGCTCCGTCCGCGCCGAGAACGCCGCCGCCGCCGCCAGCATCCGCATCCTCGTGCCGAGCCTGCTGATCCTGATGGCCGTCGTGCTGACCGTCTTCGCGCCGGCGATTCTCAAGGCCTTCCGGGGAGGGCTGTGGTGATGGCCGGCATCCCCCGACCCGAGCTCATCTTCGTCGCCGGGCCGCAGCAGGGGCAGCGAACCGTCCTCATGGGCAACACCGCCCTCGTCGGGCGGGCGCCGTCCGCCGAGATCCAGATCCGCGAGCAGTACGTCTCGCGCCGCCAGATGCAGTTCACCCTCACCCGCGACGGGTGGGTCATCCAGAACCTTGCCGGCAGCCCGATGCGCGTCAACGGGCGGAAGTACGGCGGCAAAAAGCGGATCCTGCTGGCCACCGGCGACGTCATCGCCCTGGGCCTGTCGACGGAGATGCTGTTCGTGGCCCCGGACGACGACCCGGAAGAGGCGCTGCGGGCCCACCGGGAGGCGCACGGCGCGCCGGCCCCGCCGGGTGCCGCGCCGCCCGTCGCCGCGCCGGCCGCCCAGGCGGCGGGCCCGCCGCCAGAGCCCCCGGGCCGGCGCGGACGCCACGCCAGGGGCGAAGGGCCCGCCAAGCCTGCCGAACGCCCCGCCGACGCCGAAGACGAGGACCGCCGGCGCAAGCGCCGCAAGTACATCATCTTCTTCGCCGTGGACCTCGTCATCGTCGTCGTGCTGATCGTCTGGTTCGGCGGGTCGGGCGGCTCCGGGAACAGTGCCTCGCTGAGCGAACGCCCGCCGTTCCTGACCGACGACGAGGTCATCAAGGCCCTCCGCGGCGAGCTGGACCTGGGCACCAACCCGCGCAAGGCGCAGAAGAAGCTTGCCGAGGCGAAGTACTACTACGAGGTGAAGCGCAACTTCGAGGACGGCGACCTGTACCTGGCGGTGAAGCGCTTCAAGGAGTACAGCGCGTACATCGGCCAGCAGCGCATTCCCGTCGAGCACCGCAAGATGTACCACGAGGCCCTCACCAAGCTCATCGCCCAGGTCATCGAGCAGTACCACCGGGCGTACAACCTGGAGCAGCAGCGGAACTGGCCGGAAGCCCAGCGCGAGTACCGGCGCCTCCTGCTGATGGTGCCCGAAGAGACGGACAGCGCCGGGGCATCCCGCGATGAGAACGTCTACAAGGTCATCGTCCTGAACGCCCGCCGGCACCTGGCCTACATCAACCGGAAGATCACGGAGCGGGAGGCGGGGTAGCCGCCGGGCGGCGCGCAGAAACATGCGGCGGGCCGGGGCTGTGCGCCTCGACCCGCCGCCGTCATGCGCCTGGGGCCGCCCGCCTAGGGTTCGCCGGGGCGCCGCGGCGCGCCGTTGGCGAGCGTCGCCGCCCGGTTGACCGCCGCCAGGAACGCCCGCGCCGACGCCTCCACGATGTCCGTGCTCACGCCCCGTGCCCGGAGCCGCTTGCCGTTGGTCCGCACCTCGATGGTCACCTCGCCCTGGGCGTCCTTGCCGCTGGTGAGGGCCCGCAGCGCGTAGTCCGTCAGCTCCAGCCGGATGCCCGTGATCCGCTGGATCGCCTCGTACACCGCGTCCACCGGGCCGTCGCCGGTGGCGGCGTCGGTGATGCGCTCGCCCTCGCGGATGAGCGAGACGGTGGCGGTGGGGATGGCGTTGGAGCCGGCCGTCGTCTGCACGCCGGCAAGCTGCCACACCTCGGCGACCTGCTCGATGTGCTCGTCGATCAGCGCCTCGATGTCGCGGTCGAACACGTCCTTCTTCTTGTCAGCGAGCTGCTTGAACTTGCCGAACACGGCGTCGAGCTGCTCGGGCATCAGCGCGTACCCCAGCGCCTCGGTCCGCTCCTGGAACGCGTGGCGCCCGGAATGCTTCCCGAGCACCAGCCGGCTCGCCGGCACGCCGATGTCCTCGGGACGCATGATCTCGTACGTCTCCCGGTGCGCCAGCATGCCGTGCTGGTGGATGCCCGCCTCGTGCGCGAAGGCGTTCTCGCCCACCACGGCCTTGTTCCGCTGCACCGCCGAGCCCGTCACCGACGCCACCAGCCGGCTCGTCGGGTAGATCCGCTTCGTGTTGATGCCCGTGGTCACGTGGAGGAAGTCCCGCCGCGTGCGGATCGCCATGA
This sequence comes from uncultured Planctomycetaceae bacterium, assembly GCA_964564965.1. Lineage (GTDB taxonomy): Bacteria > Planctomycetota > Phycisphaerae > SM23-33 > SM23-33 > CAZMDT01. The sequence continues at coordinate 2,301 of CAZMDT010000481.1, forward strand.
CGATCTCTTCCATCGCGGCGTTTCCGGCCCGCTCGCCGAGCCCGTTGATCGTGCACTCCACCTGTCCGGCGCCCGCCCG
>CAZMDT010000482.1:0-2378 GCA_964564965.1 uncultured Planctomycetaceae bacterium
GCAAGAACGCGCAAGAACGCGCAAGAATCGGGAAGAATGCGCAAGAACGCGCAAGGATGCGCAAGAAGTTGGAAGGGGCGAGGAGGGATCGGCGCGGCCCGGGCGGCCGGGAAGGGCTCAGTCGGCCTGAGCCGTGCCGTTCGGGGAATCCGCGGACGGCTCCGCGGCCTCGGGGTCTTTCGGGCGAGCGGCGCCGGCCGGGGCAAGTTCGTGCGGCACGTGCTCGGCGCCGATGGCCGTGCCGTCGAGCGTGGTGACGGGCGGCTGGGGATGGGCCTTCTCGTGGTTCATCAGGGCCAGCTCCAGCTCCTTGCGCTTGTCGGGGTTGAGGCCCTTCCAGGCGAGGCGGCCTCGGCACTTGGGGTACTTGGAGCAGCTCAGCCAGGGCCCGCGCTTGCCGCGGCGGAGGTTCATGGGCGCCTGGCAGTTGGGGCAGGCGAGGTCCACCGGCAGGGGCGGGGGCGCGGGCAGCTTGACGTGGCCCTTGCGGTCGAGGTTGAGCACGCCGTCGCAGTCGGGGTAGCGCGAGCAGCTCAGGAACGGGCCGTAGCGCCCCTGGCGGCGGATCATCGGGGAGCGGCACTTCGGGCAGGCCAGGTCCACGGGGTTCTGCTCGATCTTCCGCCCCTGTTTGTCCACCGGGTGCGTCTGCTTGCAGTCGGGGTAGCCGGTGCAGGCGAGGTATCGCCCGTCCTTGCTGAAGCGGTAGACCATCGGGCGTCCGCACGACTCGCAGACGTACTCGCTGGGCTGCGACTCCGCCTTCGCGTGCACCATCTCCTCGGCGGCACGCTGGAGGTTCTTGCGGAAGGGCCCGTAGAAGTCGTGCAGCACGCGGACCCAGTCGGCCTCGGCGGCCTCGACCTTGTCCAGCTCGTCCTCCATGTGGGCGGTGAAGCGGACGTCGAACACCCGCGGGAAGTGCTTGACCAGCTTCTCGGTGACGACCTTGCCGAGGTCGGTGGGGTGGAAGGCGCGGTCGATGAGCGCCACGTAGCCGCGGTCCTGGACGGTCTGGATGGTGGCGGCGTACGTGCTGGGGCGCCCGATGCCGTCCGCCTCCAGCGCCTTGACCAGCGAGGCCTCCGTGAAGCGCGGCGGCGGCTGCGTGAAGTGCTGCTTCGGGTCGATGGTGACGGGCGCCACGGGCTTGCCGGCCGAAAGCTCCGGCAGGAGCTGGTCGCCCCCGCGGGGCCGGCCCGCCACCCGCATGAACCCGTCGAACGCGAGTTGCCGGCCCATGGCCTTGAGGACGGCCTCGCCGGCGGGGGTGTCGGCGACGATGTCCGCCTCGGTGACCTTCCAGACGGCCGGGAGCATCTGGCAGGCGACGGACCGGTTCCAGATGAGTTCGTAAAGCCGGTGCTGCTCGGGCGTCAGGGCGCCGCGGAGGTCGTCGGGGTGGCGGGACGGATCGGTGGGGCGGATGGCCTCGTGGGCCTCCTGGGCACGCTCGCCGGAGGCAAAGGCGTTGGGCTTGCCGGGCAGGTAGCGATCGCCGAGGTTGTCGGCGATGAACCGGCGAAGCTGCTCGACGGCCTCGCGGGCGAGGTGGCGGCTGTCGGTTCGCATGTAGGTGATGAGCCCGGCGCTGCCCTCGCCGGGGACCTCGACGCCCTCGTAGAGCTGCTGGGCGACGCGCATCGTCCGGGCCGCGCCGAAGCGAAGCTGAACCGACGCGGCCTGCTGGAGCGTCGCGGTGGTGAAGGGCGCGGGGGCTTTGGAACGGCTTTCGCGCTGGTTGAGCGAGCGGATGAGGAACTCCGGCGGCTTCGCGGCGAGGCGGCCGACGACGTCCACCGGGTGCCGCGCCAGGCCCTTCGCCTTGGGGTCCTCGCCGCGGCGGACCTCGCCGACTTCCAGCCCCAGCGCCCTGGCGGCCTCGAGCGCCTGCTCGGCGTCCTCGGCCCGGAAGCGCTCGCCCCGCCACTTGGCCAGTTCGGCCTGGAAGGCGTTGTGCTCGGCGAGAAATTCCTGCTGCTTCTCGCGGCTCGGCGGGTTGTTGCGCTCGTCGCGGGCGGCCATGAAGCGCGCCCACGCCCGCCCCAGCGGCTCGGCCGCCGAGGCATCCGGCGTGAAGATCGCCGTCACCCGCCAGTACTCCTCGGGCATGAAGCGCTCGATCTCGGCCTCGCGATCGACGATGAGGCGGACGGCGACGGACTGGACGCGTCCGGCCGACAGCCCCGAGGCCACCTTCCGCCACAGCAGGGGCGAGACCTCGTAGCCGACGATGCGGTCGAGGATGCGCCGCGCCTGCTGGGCGTTGACCTTGTTCATGTCGAGGTCGCGGGGGTGGTCGAAGGCCTCGAGGATGGCGGCGCGGGTGATCTCGTTGAAGATGACGCGGCGGACCTTGCCGCGTGGGGCGCCGAGGC
>CAZMDT010000483.1:0-572 GCA_964564965.1 uncultured Planctomycetaceae bacterium
CGGGGCGATCGCCTGCGATCGCTGCTGGCGGGCGAGCGCGACATGACGGTTGAGCGCGCCGGGGCCATCCAGGCGGACTGCTACTGCGCGTTCACGCACGAACTGGCCCGGCGCTGCGCGCCGCTGATCGGCGCCGCGGGGGACGGCACAGCGGCGGCGCTGCTGCGTGACTTCGACGGCGAGATGGCGCCGGATTCCGCGGCGGCGGCCGTGGCGGGGGTGTTCTCGGAGTTCTTCCGTCGGCGCCTGTTTATCGAAGTTCTCGGCGAGGCGCTGGGGGCGCGGTTCGCGACGAACTACCACGCGTTCCCCGCCACGTTTCGCCTTCTCGACGCCGCCGAGCGCAACGACGTGCCGCCGCTCGACCTGCCCGCCGTCCGCCGCCTCACGCAGGAGGCGTTCCGCCAGACGGTGCGGCGTCTGGCCGGACGGCAAGGCCCGCGCCCGCAGCGCTGGCGATGGGGCCGCGAGTGCACCATCGCACCGGTCGCCCCGCTCGGGCGCGTGCCGCTGCTGGGGCGCGGCTTCCGCCTGGCGCCGGCGCCCGGCCGCGGGTCGGCGCATTCAGTGAA
>CAZMDT010000483.1:582-2365 GCA_964564965.1 uncultured Planctomycetaceae bacterium
GCAGGTGTCCCTGGGCGTGACGGCGCGGCTCGTCATGCCGCTGGGGCGCCACAGCCTGCTGCTGGCGACGGGGACCGGGCAGAGCGAGAACCCGCGCTCGCGGCACTTCGCGGACCTGTCGGCGCTGCTGCACGGCGGGGCGTACCACGAGGTCCCCCTGGACGGTCCGGCGGGGAGTGCGGCGGCGGCGCTGGTGCTGCGCCCCTCGTCGGCAGGGCGGCAAAAAAGAGGCGATGCCTAAGGCGGAAGAAGACCTCGGCATCGCCTAAGTAGCCGCAACCCAAGTGCAGGCGGAGGGAGACCTACACTGTCATGGGGTGCAGCGGACAACTCGTTATACGCACATTATAAGTCGGAAGTTCACGGCTGCAAACTTTAACCTCAAATTTTGGGTTTTCCGGGCAATCCCGGAACTTCCGGCCTATTGAGGTTCGCGTAGGCAATGTAACGGCCCAAGTCGTTTCGAGCCCTGAAAAGGGCGTTTTCGGACAGCCCAGGGGTCAGATTCGCAACACAAAGGTCAATAACTGCCGGGAGCGGCACGGCGCCGCCCGCGCCGCTCCCGCGCACAATCCGTTGTCGGCCATCCGCGTCGCGGCGGCCCGGCCGACCGGGCCGCGACGCCAGCCAGCGACGCGAACCATGCCCGGAGCACCCGCGCTTTCCGGGGGCAGCAGCCACCGGCGGCGGCGCTCCGGCGCCGTACAGAGGGGCGCCCGTCCCTGGACGCCCACCGTCGCAGGCGCCGGCTGGTTTTCCAGCCGTGGCGATGCCGGCACCCGCAGCAGGACCAGACCTAACTACACCCCAGCGAAGAGCCGCAGTTGTAGCACTTGTAGCAGTTGCCGTTGCGGACGGTGATCGCCCCGCACACGTCGCAGGCGGGCGCGTCCTCCTGGAAGTAGGAGAACTGCTGGTCGATGCGATCGATCCGCGCCGGCATGGGCGGCGCCAGCCTGTCGGCCATCAGGGCGACCGCCGGCTCGCCCGCCGCAGGTTTGCGCCCGCCGTTGCCGCCCGGGGCGGGACGGACGCTCTCAAACAGCGCGCCGAGCGACCCCCGGCCTTCCGTGTGCGGGGCCGGCTCGGCGCTATCGGATTCCGAGGGAACGTCATCCTTGACAGCCTCGGGCGCTGCCGCAATTGTCGGCCTGAAGTCCGTCGCCTTCCCCCCGCCGGGCAGGTTCTCCTTCCGGTACTCCGGCAGGAAGTTCAGCCCCAGCCAGCGGAAGATGTAATCGACGATGCTCTTGGCGAAGGGGATGTCGCGAGTGCGGGTCATGCCGCTCGGCTCGAACCGCTGGTGGGCGAACTTCTTGACCAGCGATTCGAGGGGCACGCCGTACTGGAGGCAGAGGCTGACGGCCGTGGCGAAGGCGTCCACCATGCCGCCGACGGTGGAGCCCTCCTTGGCCATGGTGATGAACAGCTCTCCCGGCTGCCCGTCCTCGAAGAGCCCGACGTTCAGGTAGCCTTCGTGCCCGGCGATGTCGAACTTGTGGGTCACGGAGGGGCGGGTGGCCGGCAGGCGGTGCCGGTGCGGCTCGCGCCGCGCCGCCTCGAGCTGCTCCACGCTGAACTGCAGCACCGCCGCCTCCTGCGGCTTCTCCTTGGTCTTGCCGACGCTCATCGGCTGCGTCCGCTTCGAGCCGTCGCGGTAGATCGCTACCGCCTTGAGCCCGAGCTTCCAGGCCTCCACGTACACCTCACGGATGTCGGCGGCGGTCGCCTCGTTGGGCATGTTGACGGTCTTGGAGATGGCGCCGGACAGGAACGGCTGGAC
>CAZMDT010000484.1:0-350 GCA_964564965.1 uncultured Planctomycetaceae bacterium
TGGGCGTGCCGTTGAAGGTTGCGGTCGCTTCGAGCACGTTCCTGTTGGCGGTGACGGGCTCGACGGCGGGGTGGGTTTTCGTCAACAGCGGGGCGATGATTCCGATGATCGTGGTGCCCAGCGTGATCGGCATGATGCTGGGGTCGCGGGTGGGCGTGCGGCTGCTTCGGCGGCTGCGCCCGCGCGGGATCCGCTACGTGGTGCTGGGCATTCTTCTGCTGGCCGGCGTGCGGTCGCTGCTGAGCGGGCTGGGGGTGTTCTGAAAGGCCAGAGGTGACGGAAGCTGCCCCACAAGACGACCGGCTGACGACGGAGGCATCCCGCCACGGCTTCCGCCTCGTCGCCCCGCC
>CAZMDT010000484.1:360-2349 GCA_964564965.1 uncultured Planctomycetaceae bacterium
ACGCCCGCGTGCTGCACTGGGGCGGGCTGGCGGCGCTGGCGACGGTGCTGGCGACGTTCGTGGTCTACGTCTCCCGGGCCGTCCCCCCCGCCGTGCCCTTCGAGGACCTGCCGAAGTACTGGACGCTGCCCGCCGACCAGTACGTCGCCGCCACCGGCGCCCCCACCGGCTGGCACTGGTTGGGACGCCTGCACCAGGGCGACTATCTCACGTTCGTCGGCGTGGCGATGCTCGCGCTGCTGGCGGCTGTGTGCTACCTGCGGGTCCTGCCCATCTACCTCCGCAACGGCGACTACGTGTACGCGGCGATCGCCCTGGTGGAGGTGGCGGTGATCGCGCTGGCGGCCTCGGGGCTGGTTGGGGCCCGGCACTGACCGCGGGCCCGCGCGCCCGCGTTTGAGGTTGACTTCGCCCCCGCGAGCCCTTAGGCTCCGGCGGCGTCAGGCGTTCGAGAGCAGGCGGGCGCGCCGCCGAACGCCCGCCAGGCAGGAGCAGGTGCCATGAAGCGTAAGATTGCGGCGTTGGCGGCCGTGGCGATCGTCGGCTCCGCGACCCTCGTCGGCCCGAGGGTTTGTGGAAGACGGGGATCATTCCCGGCAGCGATCCCCCGGCCCTCCTCGGTGCCAAGAAGCTGGGAGCTGGACTGCCACTTCGAGCCGCTGTCGGCGATCCGTGTGAAGCTGGGGCGCGGCGGCACGGAATACACCTTCTGGTATGTCCGGTACACGGTGATCAACCGGACGGGGGATGACCAGACGTTCTGGCCGGAGTTCCTGCTGTACACGGACACGGGCCAACTGATGCCCGCCGGGCGGGGCGTGCCCCGACAGGTGTACGAGGCGATCAAGAAGGTGCACAACGAGCCGCTGCTGCGCCCGCCCGTGGGGATGACGGGCAAGCTGCTTCAGGGCGAGGACAACGGCAAGCACGGGGTGGCGATCTGGCCGGACTTCGACCCGAAGAGCGGGCAGGCGGAGATCTTCGTGGGGGGCCTCAGCGGCGAGGCCGTCGAGATCGAGCTGCCCCGGCCCGTCCGGAAGGTCCTCCGCACGAAGGAGGGCAAGGAGACCGTCATCGTCAAGACGAAGGTCGTCCTGTCGAAGACGTTCCAGATGACGTACAAGCTCAAGGGCGATGCCGCCTCGCGGTGGCGCACGGCCCCGACGCTGGTCGACACGAAGTGGGTGATGCGCTAGGCCGCCGGGGGCCCGACGCGGGCGGGTGCAGGTTGACGGCTGGGCCGGCCGATGATATTATGTCCGGCTCCGGCGGGGCCGCCGACGAGCAATGCCCCCGCCGGCACCGCAGCGAACCACCGCGGAGTACGCACCATGGCACACAAGAAAGGCCAGGGATCGACACGGAACGGGCGCGACAGCAACGCCAAGAGGCGCGGCGTCAAACGCTTCGGCGGGCAGACCGTCCGCGCCGGGGGGATCATCGTTCGCCAGTGCGGCACGCCGCTGAAGGCCGGCGTCAACGTCGGCCGCGGACGAGACGACACCCTCTTCGCCCTGCGCGACGGCAAGATCGCCTTCCGCGGACGCTTTGTCGACGTCGTCTGAGGCCGTCCGCGGCGGCGCGGCGGCCACGCGCCGGCAACACACAGGCCCTCACATAGCCCCCGGTCGCCAGCGGCCGGGGGCTAAGTAGTCTCAAGGACGCCACGGCGGCGTGACCATGTTTGTTGACGAGGCCGACATCGAGGTGATCGCCGGCGACGGCGGGAACGGGTGCGTGGCCTTTCGGCGCGAGAAGTTCGTTCCGCGTGGGGGCCCCAACGGCGGCAACGGCGGCAACGGCGGCAGCGTGTACCTGGAGGCCGACGGTTCGCTCAACACGCTTCAGCACCTGGCCGGGCACATCCCGCAGAAGTACGTGGACCGCTACCGGCGCTTCATTCCCGGCATGGCCGCCAGCGCGCTGAGCATGATGGTCGGCCCGGCCACCGTGCTGGACCGGCCCGGCGACCTGGCCGAGGAGGTCGCG
>CAZMDT010000485.1:0-2346 GCA_964564965.1 uncultured Planctomycetaceae bacterium
TTCGTCATCGCCCGGCACCTGGGCCTCCGCGGGGCCGAGGTGGTGGTGTTCCTCGTCGCCGCGGAGGGGAAGATCACCGGCGATGCCCGGGTGGACCTCGACGCCCTCCGCGCCCTCCGCCACGACGTCCGTGACGCCTCGGGCGAGGAGGCCCTCGGACGGCTCGCCGGGCAGCTCGCCCGCTTCGACGCCGTCGTCGACGCCGTGGGCGGCACGGGCATCGCCGGGCCCTTGCGGGGGGCGATGGCGACGGCCGTGGAGCAGATCAACGCGGCTGGGCGGCCCGTCGTCGCCGTGGACCTGCCGACAGGCCTGGACTGCGACACGGGGCAGGCCGACGGCCCGGCTGTTAGGGCGGTCCTCACCGTGACGATGCTGGCCCGCAAGAAGGGCTTCGACGCCGCCGGCGCGGCCGAGTACACGGGCGAGGTCCGCGTCGTGGACATCGGGATTCCCGCAGACACGATGGCTGACCTTGCGGGACAGAGCGGGCATACCGCAGACCGGACGAACGCCGAGGGATAGCTGTCTCTCGGCTTCTGGTGTTCGGGGGTGAGTTGCGTCTCGGCCGTGGCGTGGCGGTCTGCCCGGCGCTAATTCCGGATGATGACCCGGGCCTCGAAGGGCCCACCCGCTGCCTGCCGGGCGGCCTTGAGCCGGATGACACCACCGGCCGGGATGACCTGCACGGGCGGGGGCGCTTCCGGCTCAGTTTTCGGCTCTTCCGGCGGCGCCCACACCTCCACGGCCAGCTTGCTTAGCAGCTCGCGGGCCTTCGGGGTGCGGATGATCCTCAGCACCTGCCGGGCACGGGCATACCGGCGGGCGTCGTACGCGGCCACCTTCATATCCGCCACCCGCCGCAGGACCTCTTCAATCCGCACGCGGGCCTCCAGGTGGTCGCCCTCCGGCAGCTTCTCGATATGCTCCTTCAGCGGCTTCTCGACGGCCTTGCCCATCTTCGTCAGCGCCTCGGTGGCGGCCTCGCGCCGGCGCCAGTCGTCGTGGTCGAGGTCGGCCGTCAGCTCGGCGATGCGCTTCGGGTCGGCCATGACGTCGGCCAGCCGCTCCTCGAGAAAGCTCACGGTGGCCTCGCCGCCCTGGATGAGCGTCCAGACCGCCGCGTAGGCCCGCTCGGCGTCCTCCCCGGCGAGGTCCTCCCAGAGGCCGGCGAGCTGCCCCTCCGCCAGCGCCAGGGCGGTGTTCAGGACCGCCACGCGGACGTTGTCCAGCCCCCACGTCTCCGTCCGGTCCTTGTCCAGCCCCGAGGCGGAGAAGTTGAGCTTGATCGCGCCGCCCGCGTGCGGAAACGTGAACGTCAGCGGGTACACCGAGTCCACCACGCGCGTGCCGATCTCCGGCGGCCCGGCGTACTCATAGCCGAGCACGTCGCGCTCGGCGGCACCCGTGCGGGGCTTGTGGCTGCCCCGGCCGATCCAGTCGGGGAAGGCCTGCTTGTGGCCGGCGTAGAAGTCCACGTTGCTGAAGGTGGTCCGCAGCAGCGTCGGCCCGTCGGCCACGCCCAGCTCCCAGATGTCCGGACCGGCCTTCTCGTTGTTGCCGTCCCACGTGCGAATCAGCAGCAGGTCGAACGACACCTGCACGAACGTGTGGGGCGGCAGGGCGTCGAGGGACAGGGCAACCGTCTCGTTGCTGAACTGGCCGAGGAAGGTGCGCCTGCCCTTGGGGGCGGTTTCGACAGTGCGGGCCGACCACTCCCCGCCGACGGGACGCTCGAAGTCGTGGGCGTAGACGGTGGCGGCCTTCGGCGCGGGCTGGGAAGCCGGCGGCAGGGACGTCTGGGCGGTACAGACGCTCGCCGCCAGAATCGCGAGGACCGCCGCCTGAAACGTCCTGTGCTTCTGGGGCATGGTGATGGGATACCACATCCGGCGCCTGGCCGCTACGGGTTAGACGACAGACCGGTCCGGCGGTTCCGGGGCGCCGCCGGTCACCCGGTGCCGGCGAGGTGAAAAGCCTTTGACCGCCGGGGGGTGCCGTCTATAATTCACCGCCCGATTGGGGCACGTGGCGGGCGCTCGCCCGCCGCCGCCATCGCCGTAACCCGCAACCGGAGACCTCGACATGCCACTAGTCCCCCTGCGAGTGCTGCTGGACCACGCGGCCGAAAACGGCTACGGCGTGGCGGCGCTGAACGTCAACAACATGGAGCAGATTCAGGCGATCATGACGGCTGCCCAGGAGACGGACTCGCCCGTGATCATCCAGGCCAGCCGCGGCGCCCGGGAGTACACGAACGACGCCTATTTGCGGCATCTCATGCTGGCGGCGGTCGAGCTGAACCCCGACATCCCGGTCGTCATGCACCAGGACCACGGCAACAGC
>CAZMDT010000486.1:0-2333 GCA_964564965.1 uncultured Planctomycetaceae bacterium
CCGGCCAGCTATTTTCGCCTGCCGGGAGCCAAAGGTACCATCGGCTTTATAACGCCGGTCAGCGAGCATTTCTGCTTCCGGTGCAACCGGCTGCGCCTGACCGCCGACGGCAAGCTGCGCCCCTGCCTGCTGAGCGAGGAGGAGATAGACCTCAGGGAACCGCTGCGGGGCGGCGCTCGCCGCCTGCGAGGACACGGAGGTGGACCTGGTGGCCGGCATTCCCGACTCGGGCACCGGGCACGCCATCGGCTACGCCAACACGGCCCGGCTGCCGTACCGCCGCCCGTTCGTGAAGTACACGCCCACCTGGCCGCGGAGCTTCATGCCCCAGGTGCAGGAGACGCGCGACCTCGTTGCCCGCATGAAGCTCCTCCCCATTCCCGAGCTCATCGCCGGCAAGCGGCTGCTGTTCTGCGAGGACTCCATCGTCCGCGGCACGCAACTCAAGGACACCATCCGCCGCCTGTTCGACTGCGGCGCCCGCGAGGTGCACATGCGACCCGCCTGCCCGCCGCTGGTCTACGGGTGCCGGTTCCTCAATTTCTCGCAGTCGAAGTCGGAGCTGGCGCTGGCGGGGCGGCGGGCCATCAAGCAGCTCGAAGGCCGAGACACCGCCGACCTCGCCGAGTACACCGACCCCGCCAGCGGGAAGTGCTGCGCGATGGTCGAGCGGATCCGGCAGCGCCTCGGGCTCACCACGTTGCGGTACCAGAAGCTCGGCGACCTCGTCGCCGCGATCGGCCTGCCGAAGGACAAGCTCTGCACCTACTGCTGGGATGGCGTCGGCTGAGGCGCCTTCGCCGAGGCTTCGGCGTGGCAGGCAGCGATCCGGCTTTGGGCGGGCCCGTCGGCCGGGTGCCCGGCTGATGGGTTGACCCGCCGGCCGGTCACCGACCAACTGATTCACCGTCTGCTGGTTCATCGTCTTCGGTGCTTGGTCCTGAGACCTCTGCTGTCTGCCCTGACAGCTTCTTGCGCATTCTTGCGCGTTCTTGCGCATTCTTCCCGATTCTTGCGCGTTCTTGCGCGTTCTTCCCGGTTCTTGCGCATTCTTGCGCGTTCTTGCGCGTGATTCCAGCCCCAACCCGTTGTCATGAAGCGGCTTACCGACTTCGCCTCGCACAGAACGCACGTTTTCTTGAACGTCAAGTAAAAATAGGTCCTCCAGCCGCCACCTGGCGGCGTCTCCTCTCGCTCGATCCAGTGATTCACCGATCACCTGGTTCACCGTCTGGCGCCTCGTCGGCAGCGGCCGTCGTCACGTCGGCGGGTCGGCCTCGGGGGTCCGCTGTTCCATGTTCGGTGTTGCGCGTTGACTCAGCATCGTGTCATGCGCGAATAGTAGGTTTGTCATATAACATATATACGAGCGAGAGTCAAGAATATCGCGACGATCTTCCGGGAATTCCTTGTGGTGCCGGGCGTGGAACATCCGCCGGTTCCGCCACGATGCCCTTTGCGGATTCGTGCGTGGTGGGGCGGGCGGGCGCCGTTGTGTCCCGTCGGCGCGTCAGGACTTGGGGGATTGGGGGCGGGGGGGCCGGCGTTACGCCCGGCCCTTCGGACCGGCGGGGGTTACCATGCGAGGGGGTCGCCAACGAGCCACGATCCGGCGCACCGGGAGAGCGGGCACACCGAGTGGGAAGCCATCAGGACCACTCCCGTACAGTGGCGGCTCGTTGAGGGAGACACTCGCGGGCAGGCATGCCCGCCTGACCAGCGGCAGGCAACAGGCAGCAGGCGATAGCCAGCAGGGGGCGCTCAGCACGCAATTCCCATGGCCAGGCACGCCCGGCTACGGTTCGACCCCGGCCTCGCGGGCCGCCACGGCGGACGGGTCCGGCTCGCCCTCCTCCAGGAACAGGTTGTCCCGCCATTCGTGCCAGGCGGGGCGATTCTCGTTGTGGCGCACGCACGTCCCGGCCGAGTGGTAGATCACGTTGCCCTCCACCACGAACCCCTTGCTCCCCTCGTCCATGAAGATGCCGTTGTTCGGCGCCCCGATGGCCTCCGGATGCCGCGGGATGTCGTGCAGGACGTTGCGTCGCAGGGCGGAGCCGGGCTGCCAGCCGAGCGTGTAGATGGCCCCGCCGTCGGCCATCCGCTGCATCACGTCGTGAATGTGGTTCCGCTCGATGAGGTTGTCGCGGCAGCAGGTGGGCTTGAAGGTCCAGATGAACCCGGCGGAGATGCCGGTGTACGGCAGGTGGTGCAGGTGGTTGTGGGCGATGGTCGTGGCGGCGGCGAAGGAATACCCGATGCCGACGCCGTCCTCGAGCACGCCGGCGCAGTGGTGGACGTGGTTGTTGGCGATGCGGTTGCCGGTGGGGACC
>CAZMDT010000487.1:0-2314 GCA_964564965.1 uncultured Planctomycetaceae bacterium
CGGTACGAGGCCGCCAGCCAGGCGGTGGGCTCCTCGCGGAGCGCCCTGGCCGGCACGTATACCAGCCTCGTGGAGGCGCAGGTGCGCCTGGCCGTGCTGAAAGTCGAGCGGGACCGGCTGGCCGTCGCACGGACTGATGCCGAGACCGCCCTCGCCGCGCTCCAGGCCGAACTCGCCGAGGCGCAGCGCCGCCTCCGGGACAAGATCGCCGCCCGCGACGAGGCCCACGGCATCGAGGCCCGGGCGGTCGCCGCCCTTCAGGCGATCGAGTCGGTGCCGGTCTGGCCGCCGCACAGCCTCCAGGTGATCGAGGCCCGGACACCCGACAAGCCCAGCGCGCCGCGGCGCGTGAGGATCACGCTGGCCGCCTGGCTGGTCGCCCTGCTGTTGACGTGGGGGGCGGGGGCCCTCATCGACCGGCGCGAGGCCGCCGTCACGGGGGCATAGCGCACACGCTCATCAGGGGCGCCGCCGGGTGAGGTATTGACCCGGCCCCGGGCGGGGGTATACTCCCCGGGCGGGGTCGGGTGGCACGGCGCATGGAAGGCTGCCTTGCATGCTGGTCTACGCGGTGACATTCGCAGCAGCGGCCGTTGCCGCCGTCCTCGTCACGCCTATCGTCGCCCGGGGTGCCCGGGCGATGCGAATCGTCGACCGCCCCGGCACGCGGAAGATTCATTCCTCAGCGGTTCCCACGGTGGGGGGGCTCGCGGTGGTCGTTTCGGCGCTGGCCGTGATCGTGGCGGTGATGCGGCTGCACGCGCCGACGGGCGAAGCGTTCGCCGCCGTGCGAACCGGGATGCTCGCGCTGCTGGCGACGGGGGCATTCATCTTCGTGGTCGGCTTCATCGACGATTCGGTGCGCGTCGCCGCGCGGACGAAACTGCTGGCGCAGGCCCTGGCGGCGGTGGCCGTCTGCGCCGCCGGGCTGCGCATCGAGCATTTGCCCATCCCGGGGGTGGCGACGCTGCACCTCGGGTGGCTGAGCTGGCCGGTGACGGTGCTCTGGATCGTCGGCATCACCAACACGGTGAACCTGATCGACGGGCTGGACGGGCTGGCGGCGGGCATCGCGGCCATCGCTTCGGGCGTGATCGCCGCCTTCGCCGTCCACACCGGGCAGCCCGCCGTTGCGGTGGTCATGCTCGCCCTGATGGGCAGCCTGGCGGGGTTCCTGGTGTTCAACTTCCACCCGGCGCGGATCTTCCTGGGGGACTGCGGCAGCATGTTCCTCGGGTTCTCTCTGGCGACGGCGGCGGTGATGAGCGCCTCGCGGGCGGACCCGTTCGTCGCGCTGGCGATGCCGGCGTTGGCCCTGGGCCTCCCCATCTTCGACACGATGTTCAGCATGATCCGGCGGGTGCTGGAACGGCGCTCGATGTTCGCCCCCGACCAGAACCACCTGCACCACCGGCTGATCAGGATGGGCCTGCACCACCGTCACGCGGTGATCGTGATGTACGCGGTGACGCTGCTGGCGGCGGGGCTGGGGACGTTCATGCTCGCCACGGGCGGCGCGTGGCGTCTGGCGGTGCTCTTGGGGGCGCTGGTGCCGGTGCTGGCGATCTTTCACGTGGTCGGAGCGGCCCGGCTGCGGGAGGCGTTCGCGGCGTTCCGGCGAAACCGGGCGCTCGCCCGCGAGGCCCGCGAACGCAAGCACCACTTCGAGGAAATGGAGCTCCGCCTGCGGCGCGTCGACAGCTTTGAGCGGTGGTGGAAGGTCGTCCGGCGGGCCGCTCGCAAGATGGGCTTCGCGCGTGTCACCATCGAGTACGAAGGCGCCGACGGCGCCGCCCGCCGGCTCGTCTGGCACCTGCCCGGGCGCGAACGCGACCCTGGTCACGTGGTGTTCTCCGCGGCGGCCGCTCTCGGCGCACGCGGGGGCAGCGCCCTCCGCGTCACGGCGGACGTGCCCCTCAACGGGTCGCTGGAGTCGGTGGGGCGGCGGCTGACGCTGTTCGGGCGCCTGCTGGACGAGCACGCGCCGACGTTGCTGCCGGGCTGGCCGATGCCGGAGCGGCCGGAGCACGCGGAGGTCACCGGGGAAGCCGGCCAGTGGGTGCCCGAGCCCGCCAAGGGCCCAGCCGTGAGCCCGGACGACGTGCGCGCCGAAGTCACCTGAGCGCCGCCGGCCCGCTTCGTCGCCGTCAGGGGGCCGGCCGCACCTCCAGAATGCGGACGAAGTGCCCCTTCTTCTCCGGATGCCCGGAGTGGAACTCCCGTAGCGGCACAAGCGCGGGATGCTCGATGTCGGCGAGGTAGAGCTCTCCGGGCTTTGGCGAAACGCTGTTGTCCACCACCAGCCACTTCACCC
>CAZMDT010000488.1:0-2296 GCA_964564965.1 uncultured Planctomycetaceae bacterium
CTGAATGCCGGCGAGCTGGAGGGGCTGCTTCAGGGCGAAGCCGCCCGGGACGTCCCCCGTCCGGACCTCGAGGGCACGATCACCTGCCCCGACTGCAAGACGCGGTTCGCCTCGCACCTGAGCCTCTGCCCGGACTGCGGGTGGGTCAACAGCTCGCTGTTTGCCCAGCCGCCGGCGACGGGCGGACCCGCGCCCCTGCCCACCGAGGGCGCGGGGGCCCCCGGCGTCGGCGCCTTCGCCCTCACGTGCCTGAAGGCCGCTAAGTACGGCCTCAGCAACCCCGGCACCATCTTCAAGCTGGTGCTCTACGCCGTGGGGCTGTCCACGCTGCTGCGGATCGCCGTGGGCTTCTTCGGGGCGTTCCTGCTGTTCACGCCGGCCGGGCAGGTCATCCTCGTGTTTGTCTGGGCCGCGGTGCAGGTCGTCATCGGCGGGTGGTACCTGCGGTTCTTCCTGAACGCGGTGATCGGCTCCATCGAAGGCGCCGACCAGGCGCCGGAGATGCCGCCGTTCGACCTGAAGGAGCTGTACCAGGCCGGCCTCCGCGGCATCGGCATCAGCGTCGTCTACATCTTCCCGATCATCACGCTGCCCCTGCTGCCGCTGGGGTGGCTGGCCCTGGGATACGCCAACGACGAACGCGCGTTCAACGTGTTCTGGGCTGCCAGGGCCGCCGCCAGGAGGCCGCTCGCGCTGCTGGTGCTCTGGGCGTTCCTCATCCTGTGGTTCCTCGTCATGCTGGCCGCCGTCGCCCTCGTGTGGGCGGCCCTTGCCGCCATCGGCTTCTCTGCGACGTCGGGCGGGTGCGGCGGCATACTGCTGGCGCTGTTGGCGTTTCTGTTCGGCATCCTGGTGATCATGGCCGTCTGCTGCCTGTTCGCGACGGTGCAGTTCAGGTGCATCGGGATGCTGGGGCGGTTCTTCCCGGAACTGACGGACTCGCTGCCGGAAACGAACGACCGGGCCGTCGGCGGCGGGTTCATCGTCGCCGGGCTCGTCATCTCGACGCTGGTGTCCGTGTTCGTCCTCGCCCCGCTGGCGGAGTCCGTGGCCCGTAAGCTCGCGCCTGAGCCCGAGCCCGTCATCCCCTGGGACTCGGACGAAGAGGCGCCGCCGCCGGGGCGCGACGGCTCCCCGCGGAGGCGCGTCGGGCCGCGCGTCGACCCCAATGCGCCCGTCGAGATGCAGTACCTCCAGGCCGTGCTCCGCGCGAAAGCGGAGGGCCAGCGGGTGGCCTGCCTGGCGCGCCTGAAGGCGGCCCGGACCGCCCTGGCGCTCTTTGAGCAGGCTCACGACCGGCTGCCGGCCTCGCTCGATGAGCTGGTGGCGACGGGTCTCGCCGGGGAGGACGAGATCAGCTCGCCGGTGGAGGGCGCCGGGCGCTTCGGCTACGTCGCCGGGCTGGACTCGGCGCGGCATGGGCGGCAGATCGTCCTCTACGACGGCCGGGTCGAGTACGCCGACGTGTGCTGCGCCATCCGCCTGGACGGCACGGTGGAGACGCTGCCCCCGCCGCAGCTCGACACAGAGATCGCGGAGGCCCACCGGGCCGCGGACCAGCCGGCAGCCGCCCCCGCCGCGCCGTGACCGGCCTGGTCAACGCCCCGCCGTCGGAACCCCACACGGATGCCCGAAGAGCGCAGACGGAGCTTCGGGGCTCCGTGGCGAGGTGCCTCTCTGGCATGCCGTTGCCGGCCTCAGCCGGCCGGGCTCTCGATCCAGTCCCGATAGCAGCGCCCGCAGAGGTGAAGCGTCAGCCGGCGGTAGACCTGGTCCATCAGCTCCTGCTCGCTCATGTGGCGCATCTCCTCGATCAGGCGGTCGATCTCCTCGCCGACGTCGAAGGCGTCGCCGTCGCCCTCCAGTGGCGGCGGGGTGGGGTCGGCGAAGGCTTCGATGCGGACCACGTACCAGTTGCCCTCACCGGGCGCGAGCTGCGCCCCGCAGCGATGGCAGAACAGGTGTGCCTCGTGAGCGTCGGTCATTCCATTGCGGCCGCCGGCAGGGCGGCCGGGAAGCCGGGAAGCGCACGCGGCGCGGCGGCGCCTACGACACCACGTGCCCGCGCCCGGTGACGATCCACTTGTAGGTGGTCAGGTCGGCGGCGCCCATCGGCCCGCGGGCGTGCAGCTTCTCGGTGCTGATGCCGATCTCGGCGCCGAGCCCGTACCGCTCGCCGTCGGCCCAGCGCGTCGAGGCGTTCACCATGACCGAGGAGGAATCGACCGCGGCGACGAACCGCTCCGCCGCGTGGATCGACTCGGTGATGATCGCGTCCGTGTGGCCGCTGCCGTAG
>CAZMDT010000489.1:0-2294 GCA_964564965.1 uncultured Planctomycetaceae bacterium
CTCGCGATAGCCCGGGTTCGTGCCCAGGATGTCGAACAGGCCCTTGATCGGCCGGGCCCAGCGCGGGTAGCGGATCAACGTCGGCGGGTGCTCGTCCTCTCCTGGCGGCATCCGCTCCACCGCCGCGGCCACGCCCTTCTCGGCCAGGCGCGCGGCAAGGGCGTCCGCCTCGTCGGCCGGCGCCCAGCCCTGAACAGCGTACAGCTCCCCCTCCGCCAGGCCGCCGCGCTCCGCCACCGTGAACGCGGCATGCTCGGCCAGGTGCCGGCGCTCCGCCTCCATCGCGGGCAGGCAGTGGGCCAGGCGGGCCAGCCGCTCGGCATCCCCCTTGAGCGCGGCGTCGGTCTCGGCGGCCTCGGCGCGAATCGACGGGCGGTCGCGGTCGGGCAGGGCCGCCGGCTCCGCCCAGTCCGGCGGCTCGAACTTGCCCGTGCGGTCGACCACGGCCACGAGCAGCCGCTTGCCCGGCAGGGCGGCGACGGTCTCTATGCACTCGCCCTCGAAGGCGCCCTGTTGTTCGGCGGGGATGGCAAAGAATCGCGGCTCCACGCCGGCCTCACGGAGCCGCTCGAGTTGCTCCAGGCGCACGTCGCCCCAGACGGCGAGCTGCTCGAGTCGCCGGTAGAGTGCGGTGAGGCGGCTCTGCCGCTCGGCCGACACGCGCTGGATGTGGAGCGTTTCCTCGGCGGTGCGGCGCGGAGAAAGGTCCTCCGGCTCTCCGGCCGGTTCGACGTTCGCCAGGGCGCGGATGGCGCGGTCGAGGTTCTGGATCTTGGCGACGGTCTTTTCCTCGGCCCGGGCGTGGGCGGGGTCCACCGGCGCCAGGTGCAGCACGCTCAACTCGCGCAGCGCCTCCAGCAGGGGTTCGCGATCGTCCTGCCGCGACACGACAAACACCTTGGCCATCGGCACGATCATGTGGCGTCGGCCTCCAGCGGCCGGACCACCGCATACTGCTGGAGCCCGCTGGCGCCCGTGGCGGTGAGCTTGCCCTTGGCGATCTTTGCGCGCCCGACGGCCGCCGTCATCGCGTCGCCCAGGTGAATCCGGATCCGCCGGATGTTCTCGCGGGCTTCGGGGATCTTGACCTTCTCAAAGAGGTTGACGCGCTGAATGATCTTGGTGAGTTCGGCCTGGAGGAGGCGGTACTTCTCACTGAGGACATCGAGCTCTGCCTGCTGGCGACTGATCTCGCGCAGGTCCGCCAGCGCCTGGTCCACCCAGGCGGGGGTGCCGAACAAGCTGTACCGCGCCTCGGCGAAGCTCGCCTCCTCGAAGAGGGGCACGTTCACGCCCGCGATGTTCGCCGAGGACGTCTTCACCTCGCGGCACTTCGCCAGCTCGCGGACGTTCACGCCGGCCGTGTCCGTGAGCACCGTGGCGTACGGCTCAAACTTCCCCTTGGCGGCATCGACGGCGGCCCGCACGCGCCGCCGCTCGAGCGATACCTCGCGCAGCCTGAGCTGGAGCTGCTGCTGCTTCAGCTTCAGCATGGGGAGATACCGCTCGAACCGCTCCAGCGCGTCGCGCTGGCGCTTCAGCTCGGGCCGCGTCAGTTTGATCTTCTTAGCCAACGTTCTGTACCCAGCGGGTCGTCGGTTGCCGCGGCACAGAGGCCCAGGCAACCAGACAGAGCAAACACGACTTCCTTTTCTCCGGGTCTCGGTGTCGCATGGCCTTCGTGTTCTCAGGCCTCGGCGGCCACGGGTTCGGGCTCTTCCTTCTCCGCCCCCGCCTCGGTTGCGCCTTGGGGCCAGTGGTTCTCGAGGACGCTTCGGCGTATGCCGGTCTCGGCCGGCTCGAAGCACTCCGCCAGGATTTCCCAGCAGCGGTCCAGGGCGTCGAACAGCGGGATGTTCACCGACAGGGCCATGACCCGCTCCTCGAAGGCCTGGCCGTATTTGAGGAGCCTCTTGTCCCAGGCGGACATCTCAAACCCCATGTCGCGCTTTTCGCGGCTCTCGACGCACTGGGCGTAGAGCTGGATGCACGCGTTCATGATGGCGCGGTGGTCGTCGCGGGTGTCGCCGTTGACCTGCTGTTTCAGCCGGCTGAGCGAGCCGAAGGGCTCGATCCGCCCGTTCCGCAGGTAGAACTGCCCCTCGGTGATGTAGCCGGTGTTGTCCGGCACGGGGTGGGTGACGTCGTCGCCGGGCATGGTCACGCAGGCGAGCACGGTCATGGAGCCGGCGTGGTCGAAGTCGACGGCCTTCTCGTACCGCCGGGCCATCTGAGTGTACAGGTCGCCCGGGTAGCCGCGGTTCGAGGGAATCTGCTCCATGGTGATGGCGATT
>CAZMDT010000490.1:0-2292 GCA_964564965.1 uncultured Planctomycetaceae bacterium
CCGTCAATGGCCTCGAAGTCGACCCCCCCGCGGCTGTTGCCGTCGGCGCAGACGAGCCCGCTGTCCGTGTCGGTCTTCCCGTGCGGAATGGCCACCCCGTACTGCAGGCCCGTGGGCATGCTCTCCTCGCGCTGCCAGACGGCCTGGCGGGCGGCGGCCACGTCGCCGATCGACCCGTGGGCCACCAGCAGCGCCAGCAGCTCGTCGATGATCTCCTCCTTGGTGTGCCCGCGAAGCGCCGGCTGGATCAGCGCCGGCGTGAGGTAGTGCCTCAGGTCGAGCGTCTGCGGGCCGAGCGGGCCGGTGTCCGCGTTCTGGAGCCGCGCGCCGATGGCGCTGCGGTCCATCGGCTCCTTCAGCCGGCGCACGTCACGCTCCAGCGCCGCCAGCGCCTCGTACATCGCCGTGTTCACCAGCGGCACGTCGAGCTGGCGGCAGGAGAACTCGATCGCCGTGCCCTCCAGCCGGGCGTCGATGGTCGTCGTGTCCTTGCGGAGCTGATACAGCGGCTGATCGCCCACGATGCGGTGCACGAAGTAGCCTTCGGACTCGAACACGCCGGTCAGCTTTCCCATGAAGAACCCGGCCGTCTCCAGGCTCGGGAAGTCGAACGACACCGCCGTGCCGCTCTTGCCGCCGGGCACCGGGCGGCGGGTGCCGTCCTTCGAGGAGCGGAACAGGAGCACCAGCGCCGGCGGCGCGACGACGGTGTTGACCAGGATCATGATGATGACCGCCGCGAAGACCTCCACCGGCAGCAGCTCCGCCGACAGGGCGATGCCCGCGATGATCAGCGCCACCTCGCAGCGGGGCGCCATGCCGAAGCCGATCCTCGCCGCCCCGCGCAGGTTGAAGTTGGCCAGCAGGGCGGGCAGCCCGCAGCCGACGACCTTGGCCAGCAGCGCCACGGCGGCGTACAGCAGGCCGAACGCGATCAGCACGGGCTTCGCCCCCAGCGACGCCACGTCGATCCGCATGCCCATCGTGCAGAAGAACACGGGAATCAGCAGGGCGTAAACGGGGGCGAGCCTCTCGCGGATGACGTGGCTGATGTCGGCGCGCGACAGCGACAGGCCCATGACGTAGGCGCCGATGATCATCGCCAGCCCCGCCTCCTCGAACAGCCCCGCCAGGATCAGCGCCAGCCCCAGCGCCATGATGGCAATCGACGTCCGCTCCCCGAACCACTTCAGCAGGAAGCTGATCCGCCGCGACGCCAGCAGCCCCACCGCCGTCGCCGCCAGCCAGACCCCCACCGCCCGCGCGCCGATGATCGCGATGTACCCCCAGTCGATGCCGCCGGCCGCCTTCCTCGCCGTCACCACGCCCATCACGACGGCGAGCAGGACGATGCCGAGCACGTCGTCGATGACGGCGGCCGACAGGATCGTCACGCCCTCGGGGCTGTCGAGCTTGCGGCGCTCCGAGAGGATCCGCGCCGTGATGCCCACCGACGTGGCGGTGGTGATCGTGCCGAGCATCAGCGCCTGGGGCGAGAACAGCCCCAGCGGCGTCTCGGAGATGAGCTCGGAGAACAGCACCACGCACCCGGCGCCGAGGAGGAAGGAAGCGGCCATGCCCCCCAGCCCCACCAGCGCCCCGGCGACCGAGTAGCGCAGCAGCAGGCGCAGGTCCGTCTCCAGGCCGACGTTGAACAGCAGCACCACCGCCGCCACCGCCGCGAGCCCCTGAAGCTCCGGCGAGATCGCCATGTGGTCGTAGATCGGGAACAGGCCTTCCGGGAAGCCGTAGAAGCCGATGCCGCCCAGGACGTACGGGCCGATGACCATCCCCGCCATCAGCTCCCCCAGCGCGCCCGGCAGCTTCATCTTGTCGAACAGGATGTTCCCCAGCTTCGCCGCGAAGAGGATCAGCCCGAGCTGCATGACGAGCATCATCATGCGGTGGGTGATGCCGGTGCCGCCCTCACCGGACGCGGCGGCCGCGACCGTCGGCCAGAGGCAGACGACGATGACGGCCGACGTGGCCAGCGCGGTTGTTCTTCTGTGCCCGTTCACCTTGTTTGCCCGTGTCGCCGCCGGCGTGGCAGGGGGGGCGGGGCCTGCTGAAGCCCCGGGGACGCAAAGCCCCGAAGCTTAGGGACTCATCGGCAAGATGTCGAGAGTTGACCGGACGGAAACGGGGGCGTAGAATCCCGTGTGCGCCGGCTGCGAAGGCCCGGCCCGCGGTGCCGATGCGGTGCTGGGCGGGCGGTTGCGACGCTCGGCCGGTGCGGCGCGTTCGGGGCGTGGCGCAGCTTGGCTAGCGTGCTTGACTGGGGGTCAAGAGGTC
>CAZMDT010000491.1:0-2290 GCA_964564965.1 uncultured Planctomycetaceae bacterium
CGCCCGCCAGGCGGAGGCCCAGGGCGTAGGTGATCGGCTCGGCGCCCAGCGTGTCGATCCGCAGCCACGCCGCCGAGGCCAGGTGGTCGGTGGGCACGGAGAAGGACACCGTCGCCCCGGCAGGCACCTGGAGCGCTTGCGTGCCCTCCGTCACGCCCTCGCCCCGCTGCACCGGGCGGAGCTTGCCGGTGTCGATGGCGACGCCGCTGAGGCTCTCGAAGCCCTCGAGCAGGCGGCCCTCGGCGGCGCGGAGGCCGCCCGGCCCCGCCGCCACGGCCAGCAGCGCCGAGAGCACCGTCACCGTCGAGCAGCCTGTCCGCCTCCGGAACCGCATGGCCGGGAGGATACCACACCGGCCGGCGGGCCGGAAGGCGCCGCCGCCCCCCGCCTGCCCGCCCGGGCGGCAAGCTCTGATATGCAGGCCTCTAACGGTCCGGCCCCCCGCCGCCCTAGTAAACCCGGCGGTCGGCGGGGCCGATGCTATTGTAGTCGGACGCCACAGCCGCGCCGCTCGGACTGCGCCATGGCCAAGGAGAGGCAGAGCCTGTCGGGGGACCTGGGCAGCTCGACCCTCACCCGGGTCGAGTCGCTGATCCTGCGCCATCGGCTGGCCTTCAACGTCCTGATGCACGCCTCGCTGTTCGGCGTGTCGCTGCTGCTGGCGTTCTTCGTGCTCCTGTCGGCCCTGACGACGGACTGGTACTCCCGCCACTTCCTGCCGATGCTGCCGGTGTTCGTGGGGCTGAAGCTGGCCATCTTCTGGCGGATGAAGCTGTTCCACGGCGGGTGGCGATACTCCAGCATTCGCGACGTCGCCAGAATCCTCCAGGCCTCGTGGTACTTCCTGGCCATCGTGTTCGGCGCGCTGGTGGTGCTGGTGTACCTGCCGGGCTGGCAGGGGCGGCGCGTCCCCGTGGTCGGCGACTACCTGAAGCTCTACCTCGAGAGTGCGCTGGTGCTGGATTTCCTGACGACGGTGTTCCTGGTGTGCACGGCCCGGCTGGCGTTCAGGATCTGGCGGGAGGAATTCCGCCCGATCGCCGGGGCGGGCGTGAAGCGCGTGCTGATCGTGGGCGCGGGCAACGCGGCCGAGGCGATCGTCCGCGAGGTCCACCGGGCGCGGGTGGAGCGGTACCGGGTGGTGGGCTTCGTGGACGACGACCCGAAGAAGCGCGACCTGCTGATCCACGGCCTGCAGGTGCTGGGGACGACGGAAGACATCCCGCGCATCTGCGAGGAGGCCCAGGTGCAGGAGATCATTATCGCCATGCCGTCGGCCTCGCAGAAGCAGCTCCGCCGCGTGGTCGACCATTGCAGCGGCACGAAGCTGAAGTTCCAGTCGCTGCCGGGCGTGGGCGACCTGATCGACGGGCGGGTGACGGTCTCGCAGATCCGCCCGGTGGACATCAACGACCTGCTCGGACGGGAGGCGGTGGCGCTCGACGAGGAGGCCATCGCCGGGTTCCTCCGGGGGCGCCGCGTGCTCATCACGGGCGCGGGCGGCAGCATCGGCTCGGAGATGTGCCGGCAGGTCAGCCGCTACGCCCCCGCCGCGCTGATCCTCGTCGAGCAGGCCGAAACCCCCCTGTTCGACATCGAGAACGAGCTGCGAACGGCCCGCCCCCGCCTGCCCGTGGTGCCCGTCATCTGCGACATCTGCGACCGCCGACGGGTGGTCGAGGTCTGGCGGGGGCACCGGCCGGAGGTCGTCATCCACGCCGCCGCCCACAAGCACGTGCCGCTGATGGAGCGGAACGCGTGCGAGGCGGTCAAGAACAACGTTCTGGGGACGAAGCACGTGGCCGACGCGTCGGGGCGGTTCGGGACGGCGGAGTTCGTGATGATCTCCACGGACAAGGCGGTGAATCCCTCGTCGGTGATGGGGGCCACGAAGCGCGTGGCGGAGATCTACACTCAGGCGCTGGACGGCCGGCCCGGCTGCACGACGCGGTTCAAGGCGGTCCGCTTCGGCAACGTGCTGGGGTCAGCGGGGTCCGTGGTGCCCACGTTCCGCCGGCAGATCGCCGCCGGCGGGCCCGTGACCGTGACGCACCCCGAGATGACGCGGTACTTCATGACGATCCCGGAGGCCTCGCAGCTCACCCTCCAGGCGGCCGCCACCGGCGCGGGCGGGCAGATCTTCCTGCTCGACATGGGCGAACCGGTGAAGATCGTCGACCTGGCCCGCAACATGATCACGCTCAGCGGCTTCCGGGTCGGCGAGGACATCGACATCGCCTTCACGGGCATCCGCCCGGGCGAGAAGCTCTTCGAGGAGCTGCGGACCGAG
>CAZMDT010000492.1:0-2289 GCA_964564965.1 uncultured Planctomycetaceae bacterium
GTCAACCTGCTGACGGTCACCCGGGCGAAGATGCACTTCATCACGCGCGGCGGGGAAGATTACGTCGCGGTGGACCTGATGGAGAGCAGCGGCACGGCGATGGATCGGCAGGACGAGGTGGCCGTGGAGGAGCAGCCGGTGCCCCCGTTCCGGATACCGAACCCCGTGAGCGACCGGCCCGCGTGGCACGACCTGGGCCAGTTGCTGGCGGTGATCCGCGACCCGGTCAAATCGCCGACGATAGTGAACGAGCTGAAGTCGGTGCGGCGGCTGATTGCGCACGACCGCCTGTGCAGCGCGGTGGCGGCGGCGATCGGCGAGGCGGGCGCCGGCGGCGGGCGATACGCCCTGGCGGCGGGCGGGCGGACGTACGTCCTGCATGCCGCCGAGGCGGTGCCCGTGCCCGGCGAGGTCGTCCATCTCAGCAGCGGCGGGGGGCAGCGCGTGTCGGTGACGTTCACCGCCGCCGACCCGGAGGCCGTCGCGTGGAAGAGCTTCGCCGCGGTCGCCCTGCCCGCCGGTCCGCTGGCGGGCGTCAACGCCGCCGAGGCGCTCGCCGAGGCCGCCATGCCGCGCGTCGTCACCGCCGATGCCGGTCTGGTCAAGACCCACTACGACGCGCGGACGGACCGCTCGACGGTGACGGTGTCGTTGTCGGGGAACGTGGCGGTGCGGCTTCTGGCGCATGACAGCCGGCCGAGGCGGCGGCAGACGTGGGACGTGCGCGTCCCGCTGCCGGAGGACATTGTGGAGGCGACGGAGAAGATCGACCTGGCGGGCATCTACGAGCAGGCCCCGGAGTTGACGGACAACAAGGAGATCCGCCGGCGCGTGGAGCGCCTGCGCCAGGTGGTGGTGCCGGTGCTGATAGGCGGCCACCTGGCCGAGCTGCATCTCCGGCTGGCGTACGGCGTGAGCTGCTTCATGCTCGTGGCGCTCGGGGCGGCGCTGGGGCTGATCTTCCGCGGCGGGCACCTGATCAGCGCGTTCGCGATCTCGATGATTCCGGCGGCCGGGGTCATCGTGGTGATGCTCATGGGCAAAGACATCGCCCGCAACCCGAAGGTGTCGGTGACGCTGGGCCTGGGCGTGATGTGGGGCGGCGTGGCGGCGTTGCTGGTGGCGTGCTCGTGGGTGTACGCCCGGCTGTGCCGGCAGTAGGGTCGGGATGAAGATCCTCGACAAGTACATCCTCCGGACGTTCGTCTTCTACATGCTGCTGTGGGTCTTCATCGGCGTGTCGATGTGGACCGTCGTGGATCTGTTCGTCAACTTCGACGAGTTCGCGGAGCTGGAGCGCCCCTTCGGCGAGATGGTCGTTTACGTCGGCTCGTATTACGCCTACAACACGCTCGTTTACGTGGCGGACCTCGGGCCGATCCTGCTCGTCCTGGCGAGCATGTTCGCCCTGGCGCGGATGAACCGCACCAACGAGCTGACCGCCGTGCTGGCCTCCGGCGTGAGCCTGTATCGCGTGGTCTGGCCGATGCTGATCTGCGCGATGCTCTTCTGCGGGCTGCTCATTGCCAACCGCGAGCTGGCCATCCCCCGCGTGGCGCCGCACCTCGCCCGGCACCGCGACGCCCAACCCGAGACCGTCGGCTTCGAGGTCCGCCTGATGGACGACGCCAACGGGTCGGTGTGGCACGCGGCCATGTTCAAGCCCAGTGAAGAGGCGATGATCCGCCCCGTCGTTGCCGTCCGCGACCGGAGGGGGCATAAGCTCGCCGAGCTGCGCGCCCTCCGCGCGAAGCCCGGCTGGCTCGACGGGCGGAAGGGGTGGCTGCTCACCGGCACGCCGAGCACGCCGGCCATCCTCGTCCCAAGTGTCCGCAGCCTCTGGCCCAACATGCCCCGGAACAGCCAGGTGTTCACGCGATTCGGGCCGGACGACCTGGCGGCGGGCCTGCGTGAAGACGGCCGCGTCCAGGTTGCCGATCCCGAGTACGGCGGCATGCGGATCACCGGCTGGCTCGACCGCGAGACCGGCAAGCTCAGCGAGCCGAGGTTCATCTTCCGGATGGGCGACCGGCAACTCGGCGTGTTCGCCGGCGACGCCGCGACCTACCGGCGCCGGGAAGGCCCCGACAGCTTCTGGGCACTGGAGAACCCCCGCCTGTTCATCCAGAGCGACCTGACGCCCGAGGAGATGGAACTCCGCCAGCACAGCCGCTGGCTGGACTTCCTGTCCGTGGCTGAGCTGACGCGCCTGCTGCGGCTGGGGCGTGTGCCGGACCGAACGACGGTGGTGCTCCAGATCCAGTCGCGGGTCGCCGAGCCGGTCAACAG
>CAZMDT010000493.1:0-2282 GCA_964564965.1 uncultured Planctomycetaceae bacterium
CGTTCGTCGCCGCGGAGCCGGGCGGGGGAGGAAGCGGGGGGGCCGAAGTACCGCTCATCGTGCCGCAGGGGGGCACGGGCATGGCCGCCCTCCGTGCCAGGTTGCGCTTCGGCGGGGGCGGCTCCCGCCACGCGGGCTGGGAGGGGACGTTCGAGGCCCTCGCCGTCTACCGGCGGTTCATGGACGCCGAGGAGGTCCGCAAGAACCACCAGGCCTTCCGGCAGCGGATGGGCGCGCGGAAGCCGGCACGCCGCATCACGCTGACGGCCAGGCTTCTCGCCGCCTCCGAGGTCCCCACGCCCCAGGCCGCCGCGCCCTACCGCGACGTGCTCGTCGTCAACGAGTACGAGGTCGTGCGGGCCGGCGCCGGCCGGGAGCACCTGGAGGGCAAGGACGGCCGGATTCGCGTGGCGGAATGGGGCCTGATCAACGGCCTGCCGGTCCGCCCCGCCGCCGGACCCGCCGCAGACACACGGCCCACCGAGGGGCAGGTCGTCCCGCTCGTCATCGAGCCGTGGGCCGACCACGAGGAGATCGAACGGCAGAGGGTTTTCGACACGCTCGAGACGGCCCCCGACGTGCCGCTCTACTACCGCCCCTGAGGCCCCCGCTACAACTGCCCGCCCTCGAACTTCTTCATCTCCGACAGGTCCTTGCCCACCCGTTGGCGGTAGCGGTCGTACTTCCGCTTGTGGTAGTAGATGTCCGTCTTCATCCGCATCGGCCCCAGCAGCTCCCCCACCGCCCCGGCGTTGTGCGGGCCGTAGAACACGTTCTGCCAGCCCTTCATCATCGCCGGGTCCGCCGGCCGCAGGCCGCCGGGCCGAACGTAGTCCAGCATCACCCCGTCGAACTGCACGTCCCCCGCCAGCCGGAGGATGGTGCCGTAACCGTTGCCCGCGGACTTGTCGGGGTTGCCGACCTTCCGCCCCTGCCCGTCGCAGAAGCCGGCCCGGGCGTTCGGGGAGCTGAAGACCAGGCGGGCCTTCTTCGGGTCGGCGGTATAGACGCGGATCGTCGAGCCGGTCGCGGCGTAGAGGCCCACGCCCTCGCCGCCGCCCATGCCGAGGAAGATGAACGCATCCGAGGTGAGCGGGCGCCGCGGCGAGCCGCCCTGGAGCGTCCCGCCGCGGTAGACGCTCAGGTTCAGCGCCTCGGTCGGCGAGTTGTCGAACGGCGACAGCAGCCCGCCCGACTGCACCTCCAGCGTCCCCCCGTCGAAAATCTCGAACGTGCCCTTCGCCCGCGAGCCCTTGTAGCGGAACTGCGCGCCCGGGCCGATGATCATCCGCCCCTTCGTCACGTACATCTCGTCGCCGATGCCCACCGTGCCCACGATCTCCACCGAGGCGTCGCCGTACTTGCAGATGCTCATCTTGTGATGGATGTGGCTGGCGCAGTAGTCGGGCGCGTTGTGGTAGCCGTTCGGCGTGAAGTGGTACTTGCCGCTGCTGCCCTCCCCGGGAAACGGGTTGTCCACCCGCAGGAAGGTGTGCTCCGGGCCCACCACGTCGATGAAGTGAATCCGCCCGCCCCGCTTCACCCAGCAGTTGCCCCAGATGTTCAGGTTGTTGTAGCTGTTGTGGAACCCCACGGCCAGGGCGCCGCGCTCGATGGTGACGTGCCGCACGTTGCACTTCGAGCTGGTCTTCACGGTGTACGGCTTTGCCGAGGCGGGCAGGACCGCGTCGGTGTGGCGGTCGGGCGCGCGGCCGGCGGGCTTGCCGGTGGCGGTGTCGAGCCAGCTCTTGGCGTCCTGCCAGTTGCCGTCGCGGCCGGGCTCGGCCCAGACGAGCCTGGGGGCCTTTTCCCACTTCTGGGCGGCGTAGGGCGCCCCCTTGGCGTGCGGCCAAACGTCGGTGTTCTCGTAGCCGGGGGCGTCGGCGGTGAGCTTCTCGTACGGCTGCGCCGCCCCCGGGCGCCCGCCCGAGGCGAACACGCAGACCGAAAGACCCAGGACCCTCGCCGCCGCCAGCGCCGCCCGGACGCCCGCCGCCGTCAGCCAGTGCTTCTTCGCAGTCATCGCCTGTGCCTCCCGACTGGTTCGGCCGCCATTGGACCCGGCCGCGGCGGCTGAATCAACACCCGTCGCCGGCCAACGTCGGTCCGCGCCTCCGGGGGCCGGCAGTGCCGACTGAGCCTCGCCGGTGGCCTCGGTGTCGAGCATTGGCCATTGGGTCTTGCGCCTCGCAGTTTCTTGCGCGTATTTGCGCGTTCTTGCGCGTTTTTGCGCGCCCTTGCGCATTCTTGCGCGTTCTTGCGCATTCTTGCGCGTTCTTGCG
>CAZMDT010000494.1:0-2273 GCA_964564965.1 uncultured Planctomycetaceae bacterium
CACCCCGCGCCGCCGGAGCAGCCGCACGAGACCCGCCGCGTCGTACGGCCATGACGGCGACAAGTCCATACCCCGCCGGCCGCAGTAGTAAAGCACCCGCGGCTCCGTGCATGCCACGTAGTCGCCGGGGCCGGTGTGGTCGCGGATGAAGGCCGCCGCCTCCAGAAGGTAGTGCGTGCCGCGGTACATTGGGCGGGCGGCGTGCAGGCTGAGGCCCGTCACAAGGATCGCCACGAGGCCCGCCGCCACGGCGAGCGCCGCCCCCCGCCCGATCTCGAGCCGCGCCGCCAGGCGGACCAGCCACTGCCGCGTGATCATGACGCCCGCGCCGGCCAGCGGGGCGAGCAGCACGGCCGGAAACATCACGTAGCGAAAAACCAGCACGTTGCTTTGCAGGTAGTACAGCCCCACGAGCGGAAGGTAGAGCAGCAGGGCCGCGACGATCAGCACGGCGCCGTCGGCGGAGGGGAAGATGAGCACATCGCGCGGCAGCGACAGGCGAAGGAGCCTGCGGCCGATCCACGTGGCGAGCCAGATGCCGGCGAGGACGGTCACCGCCGGATGCTGCGCCTCGGTGAACTGGTCGAACAGCTTGTGCAGGACTGAATCGCGCCTGTCTTGCGCGGCGGCGAGGGGCTCGACCGCGAGCTCACCGCCGAGCGGAAGGCCCGCCATCGCGAGAGCGCGGGGCGCAGCCGGGAAGGCCGTCAGGGCGGGCAGCTCCTTCTCGCGCGTGAGGCTGCCGATGGTGACCATGTACGGCCCGGCGACGGCGAGAGCCGCCGCGACGGCCACGACGCTTGCCGCCAGTGCGGCGGGCCATCGTGCCCGGTGCCTCAGCGGCAGCGCCACCCAGGCCGCCAGGGCCGCGGCGAGCACGAGCAGCGCCTCGGGGCGGATGAGAAAGCCGGCAGCGGCGGCGACTCCCGCGCCGGCGCCCGCCGCCAGCGCGAGCCGGCGGCGCTGCCGCAGCAGGCCGGCCGCCACGACGCCCAGGTACGCCGCCCAGAGCTGGAAGCAGATGGCCGGGGCATCGGTGAGCACGTCGGCGGCAAGCGCGGCCCACTTGCGTGTGACGCCGAAGATCAGGCACGTCAGCGCCGCGATCCGCCAACTGTCGAAGAGGCGCTCGGCCAGCAGCCAGAGGGCCAGCATGGCGGCCAGGGCGCCGGCGAAGGCGACGAGCCGCCCGGCGAGGTCCCAGGTGTGGACGTTGTCTGCCCGGCCGAGCGCGAGCAGGCCGTTCCGGGCGGCCAGCACGAGCGCGGGGTAGCCCGGCTGAAGCGGATAACGCTTCACGGTGCCGTAGAAGTCGCGATCGAGCTGGCGGGCGCAGGCGACGTATTGGGTGCCGTCCCGGGCGATGATCTCCGCGTGGGCGATGAGCCACAGGCGGACGCCCGCCGCCAGCAGCAACACGCCGGCGAGGGCGAGCAGGCGCCGCTTCGGATCGCCCCGCGGCGCCCCGCCGGCTTGACACGCCTGGTTGCGCATAGTCCAATCTATATCCCGGCCGGTGGCGCCGGGCAAGCAGACGGGCTTCCGCGGTGCCGGCCCTGAGGCCCTTTTGCCCATGCCATGATTCAGACCCCTCAAGCCCCCGAGGCGGCAGGAGCGCCCAGTGTGTGGCGGCGGCTTCGCCGCGGCCTCGTCTGGAACCTGGCGGCCGCCGCCGCGGGCCAGGGGAGCACCTTCGTCGTCAATCTCCTCGTGGCGAATCTCGTCGGACGGCGGGTCTTCGGCGAGTTCGCCATGGTCATGAACACGGTGCTGACGGTGTCGGGGCTGGTGCAGCTCGCGCTGGGGTACACGGCGACACGGTATGTGTCGGAGTACCGAACGGTGTCGCCGGAACGTGCCGGGCGCGTGCTGGGGCTCTGCTGGGGGCTATCGCTGCTGACGGCAGTGCTGGGCGGTGCCGCGCTGCTCGCCGGCTCGCCGTGGCTGGCGCGGACGGCGCTGAGCGCCCCGGGCCTGTCGGGGGCGCTGGCGGTGGCATCCGGCATCGTGCTGTTCGCGGTGATGATGGGATTCCAGATGGGCGCGCTGGCCGGGCTGGAGGCCTATCGCTCGCTGGCCGCGGGCAGCATCGTGGGCGGTGCGGCACGGATCGTGGCCGGTGGCCTGGGAGCCTGGCTCTGGGGGTTGCCCGGCGCGATGGCAGGGCTGACCGCCGGGACCGCGTTGCAGTGGGCCGTGCTGGCACACCTCACGGTCGCCGAAGCGCGCCGGCAGGGCATCCCCGTGAGAGGGCGCGGGGCCCTCCGCGAGCG
>CAZMDT010000495.1:0-2261 GCA_964564965.1 uncultured Planctomycetaceae bacterium
CGCGCGGGTCCTCGTCGAACGGCACCACGTCCGAGGTCCGCAGGTACCAGTCGAGCAGCGCCTTCTCCAGCCGGGCCTGCACCTCCGCCGCCTCCGCCCGGCCGTGGAGGTTCGCCAGCTCCCGCGGGTCGGCCGCCATGTCGTACAGCTCGCACGCGTCGCGGCTGCGATAGATGAGCTTGTGCGTCGCGTCGCGGACCATGGCGCAGCGGGCGATGGTCTCCGGCTCGTCCTGCTGAAGCTTGCCCTTGGGGTAGTAGATGGCGGAGGGGTCCCGCCAGATGCCCTCGCCGCGGCCCTCGTGGCAGTGGGGCTCGTGCGGGTCGTATCCGCCGTCGGCGAAGGCCATGCGTTCGGCTTCGCCGGCGGCCCCGCGGAGCTGCGGCACCAGCGACCGCGCGAAGTGCGTATGCCGCGCCTCCACGCCGGCGAGGTCCATCATCGTCGCCGAAACGTCGAACAGCTCCACCGGCGTTGTCACCGCGTGTCCCGCCGCCCCGCCCGGCGAGCGGATCACCAGCGGCACGCGGGCGAGGCAGTCGTCCAGGGCGGCCGTCCACTTCTCCACCAGCCCGAAGTCGCCCGCCCAGTCGCCGTGGTCCGCCGTGAAGATCACCGTCGTCGTGGCGCCCAGGTCCGTCTCATCCAGCGCCTCCAGCAGCCGCCCCAGCAGGTAATCGCTGCAACTGACCATCCCGAGGTAGATGGCCTGGATCTTTCGGAAGTCCTGCTCGCCGAGCCGCTCGAGGCCGCGGGTCCGCCGGATCGCCTCGTGGAAGCTCGGCTTGCCCTCGCACGTCCACGGGCGCAGCGGCGGCACGTCGGCGGGGCGGTACATGCCGTGCCACGGCTCCGGGCAGCCGTACACCGGGTGCGGAAGCGCCAGCGGCAGGTAGAGCACGAAGGGGCGCTGCGGCTTCGTCCGCAGATAATCGATGCCCGCCTGCACGCAGGCGCCGTCGAACGTGTCGGTGACGTCCTGCGGGCCGGGGGCGCCCAGGAAGCTCTGGTAATGCGGGTCCTCCGGCCCGGTCCGCGCCAGCGCCCCGTGGTTGTACTTGCCCCGCGGCGCCCACGCCTCGCCGACGGAATCGGCGAAGCTGTCCGGGGAGAGCAGGTCGTTCTTGCCGTACCAGCGGACGTCGTAGCCCGCCTGCTTGAGGTACTTCAGCGTGTTCGGCTCGTGCGGGCGCAGAAGGTGCCACAGCGTCCGGTGCCCCGCCGTATGCGGGTACCAGCCCGTGAACATGCTGCACCGGCTCGGCGTGCAGACGGTGTGCTGGACGTAGCACTGGTCGAACCGCGTGCCCTCGCCCGCCAGGCGGTCGATGTTCGGGGTCCGAGCCAGCGGGTGCCCGTAGCACGCGACGGACTCGGCCCGCATCTCGTCCGGCATGAAGACCACGAAGTTCATGTCGCTCGCCTTCGTCATTGTCCTCGCCGTTTAAGGATTTCCGCGATCTCGTTGACGTCCTTGTCGCCGCGCCCGGAGAGGTTCACCAGGATGATCCGGTCCTCCGGCATCGTCGGCGCCAACTTCATCGCCTCGGCCACGGCGTGGGCGCTCTCGAGCGCCGGGATGATTCCCTCGGCCCGAGACAGGGCGATGCAGGCGTCGAGGGCCTCGTCGTCGCTGGCGGCGGTGTACCGGACTCGGCCGGTGTCCTTCCAGTAGGCGTGCTCGGGCCCCACGCCGGGGTAGTCCAGCCCGGCCGAGACGCTGTGGACGGGCGCGGTCTGGCCGTCCTCATCCTGGAGCACGTAGCTGAGCCCGCCGTGCAGGACACCGGGCATTCCGGCGCAGAGGGTGGCGGCGTGGTCGCCGAAGGCCATGCTCCGCCCGCCGGCCTCCACGCCGACCATCGCGATGTCTTCCTCGATCATCGGGGCGAAGATTCCCGCCGCGTTGGACCCGCCGCCCACGCAGGCGACGATCACGTCGGGCAGGCGCCCCTCGGCGGCGAGCATCTGCTCGCGGGCCTCGCGCCCGATGCAGCTCTGGAACTCGCGGACCATGACGGGGAAGGGGTGCGGCCCGGCGACGCTGCCGATGATGTAGTGCGTGTGCTCCACGCTGCCCATCCAGTCGCGCATGGCCTCGTTGAGGGCGTCCTTGAGGGTGCGCTGCCCGGTTTCCACGGGGATGACCCGCGCCCCGAGCAGTTCCATGCGGAACACGTTCAGCGCCTGCCGGCGGATGTCCTCGGTGCCCATGTAGACGTCGCAGTCCAGCCCGAACACCGCCGCGGCGGTGGCAGTGG
>CAZMDT010000496.1:0-2259 GCA_964564965.1 uncultured Planctomycetaceae bacterium
CGCCAGCGCCCGCCCCGCCGCCACCGACGGCAATCCGGTCCACGAGGGCGTCGCCGACATGCTCGCCGCACTTCAGGCCCGCCGTCCCGTCGCCGCCATCGACCTCGTCCAGGCGGGCGAGGAAATCATCGCGGCCGCCGGAGGGGCGCCGCTCGAGGTGCTGCGGCGACTGGTGCCCGTGGCGGAGCGGCGGTTCCTCCGGCTCATCCCCGCCCCGGCCGACGCGATCGTCGCCCAGGTCGCCGGGCCGTTGGGACGGAGCTTCTACCAGGCGGACAAAGGCATCAAGAACAACGAGTGGGCTGTGCGCGACCGCGGCGCCATCGTCCTGGTCGCCGACTGCCCCGACGGCATCGGGCAGGACGCCTTCGTCGAGCTGCTCCGCGAGGCGCCCACCCACGCCGCGGCCGTCGAGGTCGTCCGGCGCCGCGGGTACCGGCTCGGGGACCACAAAGCCGTCAGGCTGCGCTACCTGACCGACCCGGCCTGCCGGGGCGTGCGCGTCTTCGTGGTCTCGGGCGGCCTCAGCGGCGCCGACGCGGCCGTGCTGGGGCTCACCCGGGCGGACAGCGTGGCCTCGGCCCTCGCCACCGCGGGCATCGACCCCGCCCGCGACGTCGTTCAGCTCGCCGAGGACGCCGGGAACACCGTCGTCCGGATTCGTGGGCGGTTTGAGGTTGGCGCAATAGGCGAGCCGAGATGAAATACGCGGGTACCGGCCGGCGTTAGCCCCGGCGGGAAGGGCACTTGGCCCGAAATCAAGGAGACACGCAATGCGGCATGTCCGGATGGCGGCCACGGCGGCGGTGATCGGCCTTTGCGCGGCGGCGTGGGCCGGCGAGGCGCGCGTTACGACCCGCACCTACGAGAGCGTTTCGGTGCGCGACGGCAACACGGTGCGGACGACGGGCACCGTCGCCGACGAGCAAGGACAGGTCATCCGCAAGCTCGCGGGGCAGACCGTCCTGGACGGGCAGGTCCGGCGGCACGAGCACACGGTGACGGACGTGGCCGGCAAGACGCTGCGGACCAACGAGACGACCGTCGTCCCCAACGGCCCGGGGTCGTGGCGGCGCGACACGACGGTCCGGACGCATCGGGGCGCGACGTGGCAGGTCGAGGAGGTCCGCGTGCGCGAGGACGACACCACGCGCGTCAGCCGCACCGTCGCCGCCACGAACCCGCAAGGCGAGACGCGAACGCGCTACTTCACCGGGCAGTGGGTCCGCCAGGGCGGCACCACCACCCACGCCGGCACCTGGACCGACGCCGACGGCCAGACCGTCGCCACCGTCAGCGGCAGCCGGACCCGAAGCGGCAACTCCGCCACCGGCCATCGCGAGGTCCGCGACCCCGCCGGCCAGGTCGTCCGCACGCGCGACGGCACGGCGAGCTGGTCCACCGACGGCAGCACGGTAACGCGCCAGGCGACCGTCACGGTGACGCAGCACGCCACGCCCGAAACGACAGGCTGGCGCCGCAGCGCCGCCGGAACGGCCACCCGTGACGGCACCCGCACCGAGCGCCGGACCGTCGTGACGACCACGCGCGACTGACGCCCACGCCCCTGCCGGCGGCATTGACAGTGCCCCGCGCGGCCGCTACGGTGAGCCGCGCCATGACCGAGCCGCCGAAGGCCGTCGCCGAGATACTCATCGTCGAGGACGAGGTCGCCCACGCGGAGGCCGTCGAGGAGGGGCTTTCGCGCCTGGGGCACACCTGCACCGTCGTCCACGACGGCGCCCAGGCCGTCGCCGCCCTCTCCGGCCGGCACTTCGACGTCATCGTCACCGACCTGGTGCTGGGGGGCCCGGAGGATGGCCTGGCCGTGCTGAAGGCGTCGCGCCAGCGCTCGCCGGACACGAAGGTGATCCTGATCACGGCGCACTCCTCGGTGGAGACGTGCCGGGCGGCGTTGCAGCAGGGCGCGTTCGACTACATCGAAAAGCCGCTGGACCTGGACGAGCTTCGGACGGTGGTGTCGCGTGCGGCGGAGATGACGGCCCAGCGCCGGACGATCGCCGAGCTGCGCGAGCGCCTGGACAAGAAGTACGGCTTCGAGAGCATCGTCGGGCACTCGCCGGCGATGCTGAGCATCCTGGAGACGGTGCGGCGGGTGGCGCCGTCGGAGCTGCCGGTGCTGCTGCTGGGGGAGTCGGGCACGGGGAAGGACCTGATCGCCGGGGCGATCCACGCGAACTCGCGCCGGGCGGACCGGCGGTTCGTCACCATCAACTGCGCCGGGCTGTCGGAGACGCT
>CAZMDT010000497.1:0-2246 GCA_964564965.1 uncultured Planctomycetaceae bacterium
CACCGCCCCGTCCTCCGTCACGCGCACGCGCCACTGCCCCAGCCGGTCCACGCGGCGGAGCGTGGCGCTCAGGCCGCCGGCATCGAGCACGTCCGCCGGCTCGAAGCCGCCCCCCGGCTTCTGGACGGCGACCTGCCCGCGGCGCATCTCGCGCGGCAGCGGGATCGTCACCGACTGCCCCCACTCGTACAGCGTGTTGAGCCGGCGGGTCATCAGCTCGAGGCTGCGCCGCACGAGCACGGCGAACTGCGGCTGCGGCGCGAGGTTGGAAAAGTCGGGCTCCGGCGAGAAGTTCCAGAACACCACGGTCCCCTCGCCGACGTGCCGGTACGCCACCGCGGGCGCGCCCCGGCCGTCGACCGGCTCGTAGCGGATGACCACCTCCGCGTCGTCCGCTACCGACGTGGTCGTCAGGCGCTTGCGGCATCGCACCGCGTGGAGCGGAGGGTTCGCACCGGTCGAGAACGGCTCGAGCAGCGGGTGCGTGTCGTTGGGGAACTCCCACGCCAGCGCCCGCGGGAGCTGCTCCAGCGCGCCGATCTCCACGGGCATCAGCTTCTGCGCCGCCGCCGAGTTGTACGACTCCGGCACCACGACGCTGCCGGCCACGACCCACAGCGTGCCGCCCCGCGTCACATGCTCGGCGAGCGCCTGCCACTGCTCCGCCGACAGCGAGGACACGTTTGCCAGCAGCACGATCTCCACGCCGCGGAGCTGCTCGCGGGTCAGCCGGGCCGAGCTCAGCGGGCGGAGCTGCACCCACTGCCCCCCCCGCCCCTGCTCGCCGCGCGGGGCGATGGCGCTTTCCATGAGGAAGTTGGTCAGGTCGGTCTCGGCGGCCCAGGCGCGGTCGCGGATGGACAGCAGCTCGGCCTTGGCGCCGACGATGAGGGTGAAGTGCCTTTCGTTGTCCATGGCCAGGGGGTCGGCCTCGCCGAGCCCCGTGAGGGCGACCCGCCCCGGCAGGACGCCCGGACGGCGGG
This sequence comes from uncultured Planctomycetaceae bacterium, assembly GCA_964564965.1. Classification (GTDB taxonomy): domain Bacteria; phylum Planctomycetota; class Phycisphaerae; order SM23-33; family SM23-33; genus CAZMDT01. The sequence continues at coordinate 984 of CAZMDT010000497.1, forward strand.
GCGTCACCTTGCCGGGCAGCAGCTTCTCCCGGCCCGGGGCGACCTCGATCGGGCCCTGCCGGACGGTCTGCCCGTCGAGCTCGACACGGAGGCCCATCTCGGAGGCCTGCGGCGCCCGGCGCACCCGCGTGCGGATGCCCACCTCGGCGCCGACCGGGGCCGACCAGGTGCTCAGACGCAGCGCGGCCAGCCCCGAATTGCGGTCCTCCCCCCCGCAGTTTACGACCGTGAAGCTCTTGTTGTTGTCTCGTGTGGCGTGCACCCCCCCGCCGTCGCGCCAGAACTCCGCCGTCATGTCCGTGATAACGTACACCTCCTTTCGCTCGAGATCCTCCACGTGGTTCAGCAGCTCGCAGGCGTACGTCATCGCCGCCGCGGCCGACTGGTTGCCCCACGTCGGCTCGACCGCCTTGACCTCGCCGGCCGCCTGCTCGGCGTCCGAGCTGAACCCCAGCGACCCCTCCGGCGCCGCCGGCGACACCACCGCGTACCGCGAGCCTTTCGGCAGCGAGGCGACGATCTGCTCGGCAAGCTGCTTGCCGCGGACCAGCCGCGTCCGCCCGCCGGTGTGGTAGTCCATCGACCCGCTGTTGTCGATGACGATGACCGCCGCCGCCGGCTCCGTGCTGCGGGCCGAGGAACGCCAGTTCGGCAGGAACGCGCGGGCGATGAGCACCCCGAGCAGCACCATCGCCGCCATGCGGAGCAGCAGTAGCAGGAGATGCTTCAGGCGGTGCATGCTGATGTTGGCGCGGTGCGTCTGGCGGACGAACTCGATGGGGGGGAATTTGACGCGGCGCGGCTTGGTCCGCATGATGAGGTGTATGATCACCGGCGCCGCCGCCGCGGCGCCGCCGGCGGCGAAGATCGGCCACGAGCCGAAATCAATGAACGCAAGCATCGTGCAGGCCCGGATGCCGCGGGGCGCCCCCGCCGGCCGCCCTTCGCCGGCATGCAGGCACCGTGCTCGCGGGCACGCGAGATGATAGCCCGCGCGCGGGAGAACCGCCATGGCCGACATCCACGTCGAGCGGGGCGACCTGACGGCCTGCAAGGTGGACGCCATCGTCAACGCCGCCAACAACGACCTCCAGCTCGGCGGCGGCCTGGCCGGCGCCATCCGGCGCGCCGGCGGGCCGGACATCCAGGCCGAGTGCGACCGCCACGGCCCGGTCGCCGTCGGCGAGGCTGCCATCACCACCGCGGGGCGCATGCCGGCGAAGTACGTCATCCACCAGGCGTCGATGCGTCTCGGCGGGCGGA
>CAZMDT010000498.1:0-2228 GCA_964564965.1 uncultured Planctomycetaceae bacterium
CCCCCTCGGCCAGCCGCATCCCCGCGGATATCAAGCACAGCGATCGCAACAAGGGGCTGCTGTGGTACAGCACGTTCACGGTGGCGTTCGACGCCCGCTACAGCGTGCCGGCGGCGGACGCCACGGCCGGGGCGGCGGAAGCGCCGGGCGTGTTCGTCTTTCCGCTGCCGAAGGGCGTGAAGGCCTACGACGACCTGAGCGTGGCGATCGACGGCGAGCCGCGGGCCGTCCCCGAGGACCAGATCGTCGCCGGCGAGGTCGTCCTGCCGCTCGCCCGCGCAGCCGCCCACGAGGTGCACGTCCGGTACGTGACGCACGGGCAGGGGATGTGGCTGTACTCCCCGGGCGACCAGCCGAGCGTCACCAGCGCGGATGACGAGGTCGTGGCCCTGCCCCGCATCGGCGGCGCAGAGGGCGAGGAGCGCGTCGTCGTCTCGGAGGGCGGTCTGTCGCGGCTGTCGGACTTCTCACTGACGGTCACGACGGACTTCCGCGAGATCGACTACCCGAAGGGCACGCGGAGCCCGAGCGCCCCCGCCCGGGCAGCGGACGGCGGCATGGCCGCGACGTGGGCGTGGACCGGCGACGCGCTGACCAGCCAGGCGATGGGCGTCGTCATGCCCAAGCGAACCAACGCCGGGCCGATCGCCGCGCGGATGAGCTTCTTCGCGCCGGTGAGCCTGCTGTTTTTCTTCACCGTGCTGTTCACCGTGGTCGTGCTCCGGAAGGTTCCCCTCCACCCGATGCACTACCTGTTCATCGCGGCGGGGTTCTTCGCCTTTCACATCCTGCTGGCCTACCTGAGCGACCACGTGTCGATCCACCTGGCGTTCTGGATCTGTGCGGTGGTCTCGACGGGGCTGGTGGTGAGCTACATGCGGCTGGTGGCGGGGGTGCGGTTTGCCGTGCTGTATGTCGGCCTGGCGCAGCTCGTGTATCTCGTGGGCTTCAGCTACGCGTTCTTCTGGGTCGGCGCGACCGGGCTGGCCGTGACGGTAGGCGCCATCCTGACGCTGTTCGTGCTGATGCAGGCGACCGGGCGCCTGAACTGGCAGGACGTATTCCGGCGGGCGGCGCCGATTGCGCTCGAGCCGGCGCAGCGGCCCGCGCCCGCCCCGCCGCCGATCCCGGCGCAGGGCGGCGGCGACAACGGCGAAACGTGACGGTGCGGGACCTCCGGCCGGGGGAAGGACGAGGCGGCATGGCGGCGGGCAGGCCTCGCCACGCTGTCAGAACCGCGACTGGCGCTGAGCGAGGTACTCGATGAGCGCCTTGTCGAACGTCATGTCGTTGCTGACGGTCACGAAGTCCGCCCGGACGGCCCGGCACTCGCGGCGGTAGCCCTCGATGAACGCCTGGATCGCCTCGATGTACGACGCCCGGATCGACTGCGGATTGGCATCCACGTGGTCGCGGCTCTCGGGGTCTTCGAAGCGCATCTGCCCGTCGAAGTCGAACTCCAGCTCGCTGTGGTCGAGCACCTGGAAGATGATCAGGTCATGCCCGCGGAACTTCAGGTGGTGCAGGCCGCGGATGACCTCCTCCTGCGGCGCCAGCATGTCCGACAGCAGGATCATCAGCCCGCGCTTCTTCACGCGGTTGGCGATGTCGTGCAGGGCGTCGGGCAGGTGCGTCCGGCCCTGGGGCTGGATGCGCGCCAGCTCCGCCAGCATGTTCGTCAGGTGCGAGCGTTTCGACTTCGGCGGCAGGAAGGCGCGGAGCTGCTCGTCGAACACCGCCATGCCGACCGCGTCCTGCTGGTGGATCATCATGTACCCCATGGCGGCGGCGAGGCAGATGGCGTAGTCCATCTTGGTCATCCGCCGGCCCGTGGCGTAGTCCATCGAGGCGGAGCAGTCCACGAGCAGGTAGGCCTCGAGGTTGGTCTCGGCGCGGAACTTCTTGATGTAGAAGCGGTCGGTCTTGGCGTAGACGTTCCAGTCGATCTGGCGCGGGTCGTCGCCGGGGGTGTACTTGCGGTGCTCGGCGAACTCGACGGAGAAGCCCTGGAAGGGCGAACCGTGCAGCCCGGCGATGAAGCCCTCGACGATGAACCGGGCCTTCAGGTCCAGCCGGCGAACCTGCTGGATCACGTCCGGGCGCAGATACTCCTCGGTTTTCAGGGCCATGAGGGGATTGTCAATGGGGCGACAGTCATTGTCAATCGAGGGGCGAACAGAGCGGGCATTCCGCGTTGAGGCGAGCTGCACGCCCCACCGGCTGAGGCC
>CAZMDT010000499.1:0-2222 GCA_964564965.1 uncultured Planctomycetaceae bacterium
CCGCGGTGATGCGGCTGGCCGAGGGGGCGATCGCGCCTTCCTGCCGCCGCTGCCGCTCGCTGCGATTCGGCGCCCAGTAGGGGGCCACCTGCGTAAGGACGGCCGGCCCCCACAGGCTCTGCATCTCGGCCGACAGCTTCGTGTCGAGCGCCGCCGTCCGTGTGACGACTGTGCCGCCCAGGACCATCCAGGCCGTGCTCACCGCCAGGAATATCCCCGCGATGGCGAAGAGGCGTTTCGTTCCCATGCTCAGTTCCTTTCCTTTTCTCAGCCGCCCCGGCGGGCAGGTTCGTGGCAAGGGGTGGCCGGCGGCGCGGGCGATCCAGGCCGCCAGCAGCGCCTGGTTGACGAAGCTCGTGGCCGGTATGGCGGCAAGGGGCCCATGGTCCCGCGCGTCCCACGTATACCAGACGGAGATGGCCGCGAGTGCCACGGCCGACAGCAGGCCGCGGCCGTCGTGCGGGAAGCCCCTCGCGAAGAGGCCCCGCAACACCCCCGCGGCGGCGATGAACCAGACGGCCAGCGTGCCGCGCGCCAACAGCGGGGACATGTCGCAGGGCCCTTCCGTCACGTAGGCCAGCAGCATGATCGTCGGCAGGACGACGACGGCGGCGGCGTGGAGGACCTTCTCCGCCTTCGAGACGCCATCGTCGCCGGTGCCGTCCACGGCGCGTCGAAGCAGGTACATGAACGCCACAAACTCGACGAACGGGTACAACAGCAGCGCCGACAGGGCGATCGGGATCATGGCACCACCTCCCCCGCGGGCGCGTGGATGTCCGGGCGGCCGTTCATCTTGCCCTCTCCAGAATCCCCTGGAGCAGGTTGACGTAGCGCTGGAGCGCCCTGCGCCCCTTCGCGGTCTGGGCGATGGTGGTCAGCGGCTTGCGGCCGCGGAATTGCTTGGTGGTTTTCACGTACCCGGCGCGTTCGAGCGCGGCCAGGTGCGTGGAGAGGTTGCCATCGGTGAGCCCGAGCTCGGCCTTGAGTTCGCCGAACTCGGTCGACTCCACGGCCGCCAGTGCCGCCATGATCGCCAGGCGCGTCCGCTGGTGAATCGTCCCGTCGATCAGGTTGTGGGGCCTCTTGCTCACGTTGGTGTGCCGCGGTCGCTACCCGCCGTGGCGAATCCAGACGATGATGCCGTAGACGACGTGGAATCCGCCGAAGGTCGTCCCCAGCGCCCAGTAGGGCGAGTACTGGCAGAATGCCGCGGCGACCAGCCCCGCCAGGATGAACGCCGCCCCCATCACGCGCAGCTCCCGGATGGACAGCCCGCCCACCTGCCAGCAGGCCACGCCGTAGAACGTCATCCAGAGGGCGGGAATGAGGCCCCACTCGTTGGGTCCGATAGCATAGTACCAGCGGTAGATGATGGCGGCCGTCAGGCCGAAGCCGCAGACCCACGGCGGGAGGATCGTCATGAGGATGCGGCGTTTGATGGCCGACCAGAAGGGCATGCCCTGGCGGCGCTCTCGCAGGCGGGTGAGAATGAGCACGCCAAAGCCGGCGAGGAGGAACACCCCCATCCAGACGGCGAGGTTGCACCAGAGGGCCGTGGTCTGGGGGTGGTTGAGGCTGAAGTGCCAGTCGAGGGCAAGCCCGGCGAGGGCGGCGGCGCCCGCCAGAATGCCCGACAGGCCGCTCATCGTCGAGTAGCGTACCGGGCGTTCCATGAGCTGCCGGATGACCTTCAGGTTCTCCGCGGCTTTCTCGGCATCCATTGGTCGTCTCCAGTGCGGGGCGAATACTTTGCCCTGAAAAGTACTTTGCCGTACATCGACCACGGGTTCAAGCGGATTCTACTTTTTTCCGCCCGAGCGCGGATGCTTCCGACTGGCCTCGAGCGGCAGCGAGCTCGCTGACTCACGAGTTCCCGCGCCGGCACGGGGACGCCGGCGCTCTTTTGGAGCGCGCGGTTGAGGCGGCTCGCCGCCTCCAGTACACTGCCGGGGTGCGATGGCCTGCGGAGCAGGCACGTTCGCGCGCTTGCTCGCCAGGCAAACGGCGGAGGCAGACGACCATGCGACAGGTGACCCTTGGCAAGAGCGCCCTGACGGTCTCGGCCGTCGGGTTCGGCGGCATCCCCATCCAGCGCATCAGCCAGGACGAGGCCGTCCGCGTCATCCGGCGGGCGCTCGACCTGGGGGTGACGTTCATCGACACGGCGGCCGGCTACTCGGACAGCCAGGCGAAGATCGGCAGGGCGATCGCGGGGCGGC
>CAZMDT010000500.1:0-2221 GCA_964564965.1 uncultured Planctomycetaceae bacterium
CGCAGCCGGAGCGGGATTTCGATTTCGTCACGGCGGTCAACTACAAGGGCTACTACGTCTGCGTACAGAACGCGGCGCCGATCCTGGCGGCTCAGCACATGGCCCAGCCGGGCTACATGAGCGACATCATCCAGATCAACTCAAAGAGCGGGCTGGTGGGATCCAACAGGAACTTCGCCTACGCCGGTAGCAAGTTCGGGGGAATCGGGCTGACACAGTCATTCGCGCTGGAGCTGATCGCCGACGGCATCAAGGTGAACTCGATCTGCCCGGGGAACTTCCTGGACGGGCCGCTGTGGTCCGACCCCGACAGCGGCCTGTTCGTGCAGTACCTGCGGACCGGCAAGGTGCCCGGGGCGAAAACGATCGACGATGTCCGCCGCGCCTACGAGGCCAAGGTGCCAATGGGGCGCGGCTGCACGACGCCCGACGTGATGAAGGCGGTCTACTACCTCATGGAGCAGACGTACGAAACCGGCCAGGCCATGCCCGTCACCGGCGGGCAGGTTATGCTCAGATAGCCGGAGGCCAGAGCACAGTGAAGGACGTTCCGAGGACGCAACACGCCGTGCAGCTCGTCGGGCCAGGCGAGCTCAGGCTCAACCGGGCCAAGGAGGTGCACCGCCCTGGGCCGCACCAGGTCCTCGCGAGAATCGAGGCCGTCGGGCTGTGCTTCAGCGACCTGAAACTACTGAAACAGTTCTCCCACCACGGCCGCAAGCTGCCCATTGTCGAGGGCATCTCGCCGGATGTCCTGGCGGAGATCCCGAGCTACGTTCCGGGCGATGCCCCCACCGTGCCCGGTCACGAGGCGGTCTGCCGGGTCGTCAGCGTGGGCGAGGGCGTGCGGCACGCGACGGTCGGCGGGCACTACCTGATCCAGACGGACTACCGCTGGCTGCCGACAGGCGTGTCGAACGGTTCGTTCGGCTACAACTTCGAGGGCGCGCTGCAGGAGTACGTCCTGATGGACGAGCGGGTCATCGTCGATCCCAGCAGCGGCGAACCCATGCTGATCCCCGTCGACGAGGAGCATGCCGCCTCGGCCATTTGCCTCGTCGAGCCGTGGGCCTGCGTCGAGGACTCGTACGTCACCGAGGAGCGCAGCACGCTCAAGCCCGGCGGGCGGCTGCTGGTTGTGGCAGCGGCGGGCGCGGAGGTCCGGGGAATCCGCGAGGCCTTCGCGCGAGCCGGCGGGCCCGCGTCGGTGGTCGCGGCAACGGTCGACGATGCGCAGAGACAGGCGGCTTCGGCGCTGGGCGCGGCGGTGGAGGACGCGCCGGACATCGCGGCGCTCGAGGATGAGAGCTTCGGCGACATCGTCTACTTCGGCGCCGCGGCAGACGTCATCGAACTGCTCGACCGCAAGCTCGCGAACCGTGGCATCCTCAACGTCGTCACGGGCGGCAAGCGGATCAGCCGGACGGTGTCGTTGAGCGTCGGGCGGGCGCACTACGGCCTCTGCCGGTGGATCGGTACGCGGTCCGCCGATGCAGCCGAAAGCTACAAGGTCATCCCCCCCACCGGTGAAGTTCGCGACGGTGACTCCGTGTGCGTGGTCGGCGCGGGTGGCCCGATGGGCCAGATGCACGTCATCCGTGACCTGTGCCTGGGCAAGCGCGGTATCTCTGTGACGGCGACAGACCTGGACGACGCCCGCCTGGCATCGCTTCGGGCGAAGACGCAGCCGCTCGCCGACGCGGGGGGCGTGCCGCTGCGGCTGATCAACACACAGACGGAGCCCCTGAGCGAGTCGTTCAGCTACTGGGCTATTATGGCGCCGGTGCCGGCGCTGGTGACGGCGGCGGTGACGGGCAGCAGGCCGGGGGGCCTCATCAACGTCTTCGCGGGCATTCCCGCGGACAAGCAGGCCCAGATCGACTTCGACGCGTACATCGACCGCCGCTGCTTCCTGTTCGGCACGAGCGGGTCCGTGGTCCGCGACATGAGGATCGTTCTCCGCAAGCTGGCTGAGGGGCAGCTCGACACGAACGCCTCGGTGGACGCGGTGAGCGGCATGGCCGGGGCGATCGACGGCATCGCCGCCGTGGAGAACCGAACACTCGCGGGGAAGATCATCGTCTACCCGCAACTGCACGAGCTGTCGCTGACCCCGCTGGCGGAACTGTCCGGCCTGCTGCCATCGGTCGCGGCCAAGCTCGACGGCGACCACTGGTGCAGGGCCGCCGAAGACGAACTGCTGCGCGTGGCCAAGTGAGCG
>CAZMDT010000501.1:0-2221 GCA_964564965.1 uncultured Planctomycetaceae bacterium
CGTGCGGGCCTTGCCCCCTGGCGGGCCGGGCAGCGCCGACAAGCCCGTGGCCGTGTCGCCCCGGGCGGACAAGATCGCGGTCGACGGAGAGCTGTCCGACTGGAAGTCGATCCAGCCGCTGCCGGCGCCGTGGGAGGGCAAGGCGGGCGGGGCGCTCCGGCTGTCCTGGGCGGACAGCGGCCTGTACGGCGCCGCCGAGGTCGCCGACGGCAAGCGGAGCGTCGACGCCGAAGCCCCCTGGAAAGGGGATTGCGTCGAGGTGTTCATCGAGGCGGACTTCCAGCGTGCCAAGACGGCGCGTGGGAGCCGGCGGCTTCAGTTCATCTTCCACCCCGGCGCCACGCCCGACGACCCCGCGGGCGTCTGGCCGGCGACATCCGCCGCCAAGGCCGCCTGGAAGCCCACGCCCAACGGGTATGTCCTGGAGTTCCACATCCCCGCGGACGAGCTGAAGCCGGCCGCCATGGAGGCCGGAACGAAGATGAGCTTCAACTACGTGGTCTCCGATGACGGGAAGCCGGTCGAGTGCTTCTACACAAGCAAGGACCACGGCGCCTGGGCGATCCCCGCGCTGTGGGGCGCTATCGAGCTGGCCGAATGAGGCCGCGCGGGCACCTCCGCCGGTGGGCGCCGGCCCGCCAGTAGAGCAGCGCCACCGGGCACGTGGCCCCGCTCCAGAACAGCAGGGCAAGGCGCAGGCACACCAGCCCGAGCGTGTCACCGCCGCGGATGGCCACCGCCGGCTCCCCCGCCGCGAAGGCAAGGCCCGCGAGCATGATGGTCACCGCCAGGCAGATGGTCCGCCCGGCGAGGCCGGCAATCCCCTCCAGCTTTCGCGCCACGCACAGTCCGACGGGCGCCCCCACGGCCGTGCCGATGATGCTGCGAATCCCCGCGCGGATCACCAGGCGCTTCCACCCGCGCGCGGGCGTCCAGTCGTCGTCCTCGGCCGGCGTCGAGCGGAGCATGGGGCGCCTTCTTCGCTACGGCGGGATTACTCGAAAAGGGGGGCGGCCGGCCGGCCGGTCTTACGGGCACGCGGGGTGCGGCTCTGGCAGCCGACGGCTCGAGCCGGGCGAAGCGCCGCCGGGTCCTCGGCAATGTCTGTGGTCTCTCGGCGCCCGGCGAGCGTGTCGGCGATGCGCCGTGTCGCGTTGGCGACGTAGTCAGCGGAGATGTCGATGCCCATGTAGTGCCGCTTCAGCCGTGCCGCCACGGTGAGCGTCGTTCCCGATCCGCTGAACGGGTCGAGCACCATGTCGCCGGGATCGCTCGAGGCCGCCACGATCCGCTCGATCACGCGCTCCGGCATCTGGCACGGGTGCCAGTCCACGCGCTCCTTGAACGTCCCGCACAGCCGCGAGAAGCTCCACACGTCGTCCGGCAGCTTGCCCTTCGGGTTCGCCCGCTTGTCCGCGTACGTCGTCTGCCGGGCCGAGGGAATCCGCACCGCCATGTCGTTGAACGTAAACGCCTTCGGGTCCTTCACGAAGTAGAACAGGTGCGCGTGCGAGCGGGCGAACTTCTTCTTCGTGTTCTGCCCGAAGGTGTAGTGCCAGATGACCCAGTTGCGCAGGTGCAGGCCGAGGCGGTCGCCGATGGTCTTGACCTCGGCCGCGTACTCATCGCCGATGGCCACCCAGAAGCTGCCCGCCGGCTTCAGGGCCTTCTCGGCGCAGGCGCGCATCCACTGCTCGGTCCAGGCGTAGTAGTCGTCGTAGGCCTTGCGGTCCTCGTAGACGTCGTACTTGTAGCCGATGTTGAACGGCGGGTCGGCGAAGATGAGGTCCGCGACGGGCTCGTCGAGGGCGCGCAGCAGCTTCACGCAGTCGCCCCGGACGATGGAATCCGGCTTCAGAACGGGCTGCTTGCTCATGCCGAACGTTTTACCGGAATCTGCCGGTGAGCGCAAGGGGTTTCTGCGGCCCGGCTGGGGCGCCGCTGCATGCCGCCGACGCGCCGACCCTACGTGCCCGTGGCCAGCGAGATGACGCCCCGCTTCACGAGGACGAACATGATGGCATAGTAGGCCACGAACACCGCCAGCAGCGGCACGCCCTGCCAGCGGCTGAACCGTCCCCGGCTGGTGAAGATGTACACGCCCATCAGCCCCACCGCCACGGCCATCACCGGCAGGTGCAGGTAGAAGAAGGTGGTCGGGACGGCCAGCGGCACGGCCGTCGCGGCGGCCCCGACGACGAAGAGCACGTTGAGGATGTCG
>CAZMDT010000502.1:0-2214 GCA_964564965.1 uncultured Planctomycetaceae bacterium
AGATTCGGCTGGCCGGGTTCTCACCGACCTGGATGGCGAGGAGCCTCGGCGGCCGGCCCGCCGCGGCAAGCGCCGCCGCCTCCTCCGCCACCTGCCGGTTGATCTCCTCCGCCACCGCGTTGCCGTCGATGATCTCTGCCGTCATCGGTTCACTCCTTTCCGCCGGCCGCCAGCAGCGCCTTGATGGCGTCCGCCGTGGCCGCGTCGATGCTGCCCTTCCTCACCGCCAGTTCCGCCGTCAGCCGCCCGAGCGCCCGGTACGCCTCCCGCAGGTCGCCGTCGCAGCCGCCCATCGCGGACAGGTGGCGCTTCACGGTGTCCGCGTCGCCGCGCTCGATCGGCCCGGTGAGCGCCCCAGCCGGGCCCATCACGAAGATGTTCTCCACCGTCGCCCGCACGAGCGGCTTCAGGGCGGTCATCAGCACGCGGCGGTCGATGCCGGCTGCCTCGCCCAGCCGCGCGGCCGCCTCCAGCAGCGTCGCCAGGTTGTTGCACGCCATCACGGCCGCGGCGTGATACAGCGGTTTGGAGGCCGCGGCGATCCGCACCGGTTGGCCGCCGATGTCCTCGGCGAGCTGCGCCAGCAGCGCCGCCGCCGGCTCGTCGCCCTCGATGAAGAAGCTCGCGCCCGAGAGCTTCACGATGGCCCCCTCGACCGTGGGGAAGGTCTGGAGCGGGTGCATCGAGGCCAGCCGGCAGCCGCACGCCTCGCGCGCGGGCCACAGCACCTCGCTCGCCAGCGCCCCGCTGCAATGGGCGACGACGGCGTTCTCGCGGAACGCCCTCGCCGCCGCCAGCTCGGCGCAGAGGCCCGCGATGGCGTCGTCGGGAACGGTGAGCACGACGAGCCCGCCGGCGGCGGCCGCCTCGGCCGGCGTGCAGACACGTACGTCGCTGCCGATCTGCCGCGCGGCCGCCCGGGCGCTTTCCGGGCTTCGGCCCGCCACGGCCGCCACGCGCCAGCCGGCCCCTGCCGCCAGCACACCGAGCGCCGTGCCGACTTTGCCCGGGCCGATGATCGAGATATCAGGGCGTTCCGCCATCGTTCAGCCGCAAAGCCCCGGAAGATACGCCCGCCCCCACTGGCGGTCAAGCCCGGCAGCGGCGGCAGCCGGACGCTCAGCGGGGGTCGGTCTCGGTGAGCACCTCGGGCAGGAGGTAGGTATGCTTGTACTGCTCGCCGCGGCCGCGGGCGCGGGCGATGGCCTCCGCCTCCGCTGCCGCCAGCGCCCCCTCCGGCAGGACCACCGCGCGCAGCGGGCCGATCCGCCCGCCGGACCGCTTGCCGCGGTACTCCATGTTCAGCCGCGACAGCGCCTCGTCCATCCGGGCGGCCAACGCCTCGGCGCGGCCGGCGGGCAGCGGCTCCAGCCGAAGCTCGTAGTGCGGCGGGGTGCCGAAGCGTCCCTGCATGACGAACCGGTCGATGCTCAGCCCCATCCCGACCGCCGCCTCGCGCATCGCCGCCACCACCTGGTGCTCCGTGAGCTTCTCGCCCGTGATGCTCGCCGTGTGCGCCCCGCGCGAGAGGAACTCGATGAGGGGCGTCCGCCCGAGCCGGCCGGTGACGCGGACGCGGTCGTCGATGTCATACCGCCACAGGCCGGCGGCGTTGCTGACCACGAGGAAGTATTCCCCGCCGGTCTCCAGCTCGTGGGCGCGGAGGACGCCCGGGCGGTCGGCGTCGCGATCGGCCGCCGGGATGAACTCCAGGAAGTTGGCCGTGATCTCGGCGGCGCCGGCGGGGGTGCCGTCGGCGAGGGGGATGGAAAAGCGCCCCTCGCTGGCGAGCAGCCCGATGTCGCGGAGGGCGGCGCCGTCGAACAGGCCCCGCAGGCGCGGCAGGTACAGGTGCAGCGTGCCGCCCGTCCAGTTCCCGAGCAGCTCGAGCCGCCAGAAATGGCGCGGCAGCAGCTCGCCGTCGCGCCGGATGCCGGCGTCCATCCGCGCGGCGAGCCCTTGGTTCCGCCGGAAGCGCAGATTGAGCCCGCACGGCGCCGGCGGGCGGAACGTGCCGTCGGCCACGTCGCGGATCAGCCGCTCCGCGTGCCGCTGTCCCGTCTCGATGAGCTTGATCGTGCTCGAGGGGTTGGCGGCCACGAGCATCGCCACGTCGCGGGCGACGCCGCATCGCAGGATGGCATAGTAGCGTGCTTCCGGGTCCTCGATGGCGCCGACCCCGGGCGGCACGGCGTACATGCGGCGGACGATCCG
>CAZMDT010000503.1:0-2211 GCA_964564965.1 uncultured Planctomycetaceae bacterium
TGATCGCCTTCATGTCTGTCTCCTTCCTGCTCTCAGGTTTGGGGTGTGGCGTTCGCGGCCGGCAACGCACCGGCCGTTGAATGTCGCCTTGTTCGCATTGCTGCGTGGGTCATTGGTCCATTCCCGCCGCGTCGTCACGGGGCGCCGGGCCCGTGGTTCGGCGGGGCGCCGGGGCCCTGCCGGCCCGGGCCGAGAAGCTGCCGCCGGGCCGCCCGCGTGGCCGCCCCGCGCTCGCGGAGGTTCAGCACGCCGTCGCCGTCGAGGTCGAAGCGGCGCAGGATTTCCTGGTGCAGGCGCTCGCGGTCGGAGCGGAGCTGATGGACGGCCCGCCCGCGCTCCCGCGGGCTCAACTGCCCGTCGCCGTCCTCGTCGAAGCGCTCCAACAGCCGCCGCTGCGCCTCCTGGAACAGCGGGCGCCCCTGCATCCGCCGACGCACCTCCTCGCGCTGCGGCGGCGTCAGCGAGTCCATGAACTCCCGGAAGCTGTCCAGGCGGAGGCGGTTCAGCTCGCGGTGCTGCTCGGCGATGCGTTCCTCGACGGCCCGGACGGCCTCGGTGTCCGGCGTGTCCGCCGCCAGCAGGGCGTACAGCTCCTGCCGCGCCGACAGGATCGACTCGTGAAGCTCCCGCACCCGTCCGCCCGTCCGCCCGCGAAGCTCGGCGAACTTCTCCCGCTGGGCCGCCGTGAGGTCCAGCTCCTCGGCCACCACGCCCGGGGCCGCCTCCCCGTCCTCCGGAGGCTCGTAACGCGACCGCGCCTCGAGGAACCCGCCCGCGAACGCGAAGTTGAAGATCACCGAAAGCCCCAGAAGGATGTAGAGCACCTTGGTCTTCATTGGGCGCCCCCTTCCTCGGCCAGCTCCGTCTCCAGCAGGTACTCCTCCACGACGGCGTCGCCGTCCAGCTCGCCGAGATCGAAGGCGATGGTGCGGGCGACGGCCGCCTCCGTGGTGCGGCGCGTCTGGTACGTGGACTCGCCGGCGAAGAACCCGGCCAGGCCGATGACGATCGCCGCCGCCGCCGTGGCAGCCCAGCGAATCGCCCACCGCCAGCGGGCCGCCGCCGCCGAGTCCGGCACGAGGGCCTTGGCCCGCGCCACGAGCCGCACGGGCGCCAGCATCGGCCCGGCGGCCAGAAGCGCCCGTGCCTCGCGCACCGCCCGCAGGCAGCGCGGGCACGCCGCCAGGTGGGCCTCCATGCGGTCGCGCCCGGCATCGTCGCAGCGGGCCTCGACGTAGGCGGCGAGGTCGGCCGCCGTGGGGCAATCGCGACCGGCCTTTGCCGCCCCGGCCGCGGCGAACCGCCGCCAGAGCTTCCGGTCGCCTGGGTTGTCATGCGATGCGTTCATGCTTCGCCTTCCAATCTGTGATACGCATCTGCCGGGCCGAACATCCCCGCGCGGGGATGATTTCCGCCCGCCATCTCACGGGCCGGCGCCGAAGTGCTCCCGCAGCTTCAACAGCGCCTTATGTTTCGTGCTCCGAACTGTTTGCGCCTCGACGCCCATCGCCTCCGCCGCCGCCTCCACAGACAGCTCCTCGTCGAACAGCAGGTGCAGCACCAGCCGCTGACGGCCCGAAAGCAGCCCCTCCGGCACCTCGACGGCCCCCGTGGCGGGGCTGTCGGCCGGCGGCGGGGGCGGCTGAGGCGGCTGGGCTACCTCCGCCGCCGCCTCCAGCGGGGCCGCCGTCGGCCGGCGACGACGCAGGGCGTCGAGCGCCATGCTGCGCGACACGATCGTCAGCCACGTCGCCAGCGACGCCTTCGCGGGGTCGTAGCTGCGGAGCAGGCGGAAGTCGTCCTTGACGAGGCGGACGAAGACGTCCTGTGCGATGTCCTCCACGTCCTGCTCGCCGAGCCGCGCGTCATGGGCGCGGCACGTCCGCGCGACCGCGGCGTGGATCACCCGCGCGTACCGCTCGACGAACGCGTCCCAGGCCCGCTTGTCGCCGCGGAGGCAGGCTGTCAGGTTGACGGTGGGGTCCATCGGGGGCCCAAACGGGCGGGGCGGTGTGTCTATTGCCCGGCCGCTCTACGCGTATGTCGGCACGCCGGGCGACCGGGCAGGAGGCAATAGGGGGGAGTGGGGAGCGAAGAGGTCGGAGCTCGGATGTCGAAGGTCCCGCCGGCGCCGTGGGCGAGGCCGGTTGGTCAGTTGGTCAGTCTGTCAGTTGGTCAGTCTGTCAGTTGGTCAGTCAGTCGGTCGGTTCG
>CAZMDT010000504.1:0-233 GCA_964564965.1 uncultured Planctomycetaceae bacterium
GCGGTGCAGGAAGCTGGCGTACGTGATCATGATCCCGAACGCCAGGGACATGGAGAAGAACATCTGCCCGAACCCCCAGCGCCAGGTCACCGGGTCGGCCAGACGGGACCAGTCGGGCTCGAGGTAGTACTTCAGCCCCGTGGCCGCCCCCTCGAGCGTCATGCCGCGCACGGTGAGGATCAGCAGCATCAGCCACGGCAGCGGGACCGTCCACATCACCACCTTCCCCACCA
>CAZMDT010000504.1:243-2204 GCA_964564965.1 uncultured Planctomycetaceae bacterium
GAACGCCCCGGCAGATGCACAGGTACATCCCCACCCACGTGATGCCCAGCGACAGCACGATCCATCCCCGCAGGCCGCCGAGCGCGAAGCTCTTGTTCCAGCCCAGGAAGTCCCTGAAGAAGAAGTCCCCGGCCTTCTCGACGCCTTGAATGCCTTTGCCGGCCCACGGCAGCGACCCCTTCACGATCCCCTCGACCGAGAAGCCCAGGAAGCTCACGCAGTAGGCGAGGATCACCGCGTAGTACGTGATGATGATGAAGGACAGGATGATCTGCCACCAGCCGACGAAGGCGAACTTCCGGTCGATGCGTCCGAAGGCGTCGGGCGTGGCCCGCTGCGTCAGGTGCCCCAGCGAGAACTCCGCGATCAGCAGCGGGATGCCGACCAGCAGCATCGCCGCCACGTAGGGGATGAGGAAGGCCCCGCCGCCGTAGCTGTAGACCTTGTAGGGGAAGCCCCACAGGTTCCCCAGGCCGACCGCCGACCCGATGGCGGCGAGGAGGAATCCCGCCCGGGAGCCCCAGTTCTCGCGCCGTTCTTCGAGCAGTGACTCCGGCATCGTCCGTGATCCTTTGCGAGAGTTGTCCAAACGACGGCGGGGCCGCCCCCGCCGCAGGTCCGGCAGGCTCCCTCGAGCCGCGGACCGGGCGGCATTGTAAGCCGACCCCGCGGCTCTGAAAATATGCAAGCCGGTGTGAACCCTTGCTTACCCCGCGGTGTCACTGGCGATAGAGGGCGGCGGATGGCCTCGGACGAGGAGCTGATGCGTCGGATCGCCGAGCGCGACGAGGACGCGTTCCACGCGCTGCTCGCCGAGCGCGTGCCGCTGGCCGGCTACGATGCCGGACCGGACGGCCCGCACACCTGGCGCCTTTGCATCGCCGTCGGCGGCGGCGAGCGCACGGCGGACCAGCTCGCCGTGTGGACGGACTTCGACTCGCCGGACGTGGGCCCGCAGCTTCTGGCAATCCGCTCGGGCGCGCGGGGGCATCTGCACCAGCTCGCGACGCTCGCGGGGATCGGCGGGGCGGTCGTCGCCGACGCCGGCGGGCGGCTCGTGCCCGCCCCGCACGGGCTGGCGGAGGGCCTGACTGCCGCGGAGTTGTGCACGCGGGCGGTGGGGTCGCGGATCGGCCTGGCGGAGGTCGTGATCGGCTACGCGGACATGGTCCGCCGCGCGTGTGCCGCCCGCCTGCCTGCCGCGCCCGCCGGCCACGGCGTGTTGGCCCGGGCGATGCGGTCGCGGCATCCGGGCGTGGTCTTCGCCCATGCCGCCGCCACGGGCGAAGTCGATCCGCTCAGCGACCTGGACAGCCGCCTCTTCGTCGGCCTGCCGGTGAAGGGATCATGAGCCGCCCCGCCCACGGGCCTGCCGCGCAGGTTCAGCCCCTTCGCTGAGGCGTCGATATGCGTTATAATGGAAAAGGACCGGCGGGCTTGGCTGCCTGCCGAAGCCAACAGAACAGCGCCGAGCTTGTTCGGGGGCGAACTGGATTCGACCGGACGAGTTGAGGCGTCGGTGGCGTGCCCAGGTTCCCAGGAGGCCTGGCTAAACACCTGGGGCTAACGTTACGTGTCAATCAACCATTGGCACTGGCTGCCTAACTAAGCAGCCCGTCCTCCGGGGCCTCGGCCCGTGGGCTTCGGAAGGGCGTCAACTAACGGGCTTGCTGATCGGGAGTGGTCCGGTTACCCGGTCGGGACTTCGGTCGGACTGGTCGGCCTGAGACCGTGTCGTTCCGGGCTGGGCCGGCGAGAAAAAACGAGCGACTACGCACGTAGAGGCCGCCGCTGAAACGTCACGGGACCCGGGTTCGATTCCCGGCGCCTCCATTGAAAAGGCCCGCCAAACGCGGGCCTTTTCAATAGAGCAGGAGAGCAGTAGCCAGGAGAACAGTAGAGCAAGGCAAGACGCCGAATTGCGTCGTAACCTTTGTCGCCCCAACGGTTAGCTCTCCTGC
>CAZMDT010000505.1:0-2201 GCA_964564965.1 uncultured Planctomycetaceae bacterium
GCAGAAGGTCGAGTTGGAGCAGAGACGTCTTGCCGATCTGGAGGCGAGCAGCGCCGGGCAGATCGCCCGGCTGAACGAGATGTTCGCGGAGTTGACGGCCCGCCGGGAGCAGTGCGCGAAGGCGGTGCCGCCGACGGCGCTGGCGGCGTTCGACCGCATCGCCCAGAGCTATGACGGCGACGCGATGGCGGCCGTCGAGCAGCACGGCAAACGCCCCCCGTATCACTACGTGTGCGGGGGGTGCTTCATGAGCCTCAATCCCGAGCACGCCAACGCGCTGCGGGTCCGCGACGAGGTTCGCCGCTGTGACAACTGCGGGCGAATCCTCTACCTCCAGCCGACAGCGCAAAACACCCCCGCCTGAGGGCGGCGCTTCGCCCACGCGGTGCGGCACGGGGGCATGCCATGGCACGCAAGAGCTTCCGAGCGACGGTGCACATTGACGGGGGCGCCCGGGGCAATCCCGGCCCGGCCGCCGCCGGCATCGTCATCGCCGGCGAGGACGGCGTCGTGCTTCGCGACGTCGGGCTGTTCCTCGGCGAGGCCACCAACAACGTGGCGGAGTATCGCGGGCTGCTGGCGGGCCTGGCGGGGGCGGCGGAACTCGGCGCCGGCGAGGTGGACGTGTTCAGCGACTCCGAGCTGCTCGTCCGGCAGATGACCGGCCAGTACCGCGTCAGGAACGAGGCCCTGAAGAAGCTCCACGAGGAGGCCCGCCTGCTGGAGGGGCGCTTCCGCCAATGCCGCTACCATCACATCCCCCGGCGGCGCAACGTCCGCGCCGACCGGCTCGTCAACCGGGCCCTGAACCTCGCCCGCAACGTCGAGGGCGACGAGCCCTGACCCCCCGCCCCCCTAGCGCCACGTCACCCGGTACCGCGCCGCCGCCAGCGCCCGGCGGAGTTGGCGCAGACCGCTGCGGTCCGCGCGGAAGTGCTTCACCTGCCACGAGCGCGTCCGGAAGCGCAGCTCGGTTCTTCCGCCCCCGGTGGCAAGCTGCATCTCGAGGGGCTCGGTGACCGACGCCTCGTGATGCCGGCTGTGGCTGTGGTAGATCAGCCGTCGGTTCGAGATCACCAGGCCGGACACGCCGTCCTCGGTGCGGGCGTGGTCGCGGTTGGGGACGTACGCCACCAGCCGCTCGTCCCCCGCCGGGCGGAACCACTGCTCGAGGCGGTGGCGGACCACGAGAGGCAGCGTGTCCCACGGGTCTTCCGTCATCGTCTCGAGCAGGGCGAGCAGCGTGTCGTGATCGGGGGAGTTCCGCCCGCCGGCGGCGGAGAGGAACTCCTCCGCCCGCCGGAGGTTCCGGATGAGCAGGCGGCACCGCCCCTCGCCGGTCTGGGGGTTGACCTGGATCTGCCCGGCGGTGGCGCCGGCCTCGCCGCACATGTCGCACAGCCAGTACGGCATCGGCATGTCCCCCGGGGGAGGCACGTTGGGCACGCGCGGCAGCCGGTCGAGCAGCGCCTCGCCCTCGAGCTGCTGGATGTCCTCGTCCCTGACGACGAGGTCCCCGGCGGAGTGCTCGGCCCTCAGCGACGGGCGTTCCCTGAGGATCGGCACGTAGATGATCACGTGGGCGCGGAGGTGGCGGGAAATGCCGCACTGGAGGCATCGGCGCGGCATCGAGCAGCGGAACGCCGTCTCCGTCAACCGGTGCGTGGGGAACTCGAACAGCGCCCCGCGCGCGTCCGCCTGCACCAGGCGGATTTCCCCGCGCGCCACCTTGGCGGCGGGTCGCGGCTTGGCGGCCTGCACGCGGGCGGCTCCCGGCTGCGGGGCGGAACGCGGCGCCTCCTCTTCGTCCTCCGGGCGCGCCAGCCAGGAGGCGATCAGCGCCTCGGCGACGATCGTTCGCGTGGGCAGGCGATAGACCGTCTTGCACTGGGCGCAGCGCGCGCGGCGGCGTAGGCGGTCCACCGGCACCTTCAGCACGACCCCGCAGGACGGACATCGCACCCGCACGAACTGCATCGCCCAGGCCTCTCTCACATGCACGTGCCGCAACGCGACGCGGCCGCACGTTCGTCGTTGCGCCTCAGCCGCACGGGCGCGCACCTGAAGATTCGGCGCCGCGCGGCCTCCTTATCAGTCATTCTAACTTCGCGGCCGGCGGAACGCCAGCACGTCGGGGCCCCGCAGGCCCCGGCAGACGGGGCGTTCGGCCGGACTGGCCGGTGGGTCGCCGGCGCGTGTAT
>CAZMDT010000506.1:0-2195 GCA_964564965.1 uncultured Planctomycetaceae bacterium
AAGCAGACTCCGTTTCGGTCATTGAGGTAAGCATGAGCAATGTGCCAAGCGTTCGTATTGTATCGCACCCCCGGGAACACGTCAAGCAAGAAATTGCGGATCAACGCCGCGGTGTGTGAGGTCAGATCCTGGCGGTCTCACCCGGCGGCTCGCTCGGATTCCCAGTAGCTCCGCCACAGGCGGCTGTGGTAGAGGCCGGCAAGGGCCATCACCGACTCGGCGTTGTCCTTGTCCCACCGCATGCCCGGGCCTTTCAGCCGGCCCGTCAACGTCCCACACAGCGACTCCGTCGGGCCAGAGCCGCAATCGTAGCCCAACTGGCGGAACGTCGGGTAGTCCGTCATCGCCATTCGCTTGCCAACGTAGTCTCGCAAGGACTCCAGCGCCTCGCGCTTCGGGCCGCTGCGATGACGCCGCAGGTACGCCCCCAAGCGGTCCAGCATCACCAGCGATCCCTGCTGCCACACGCAGCCCATCATGTCTTCCCGCCAGTCTTCCGCCTTCTTCGTGTTCTCCCCGTACAGCACTTGGCTGGCCTCGATGACGTGCTCCCGAAGGTGGTAGTAGTCCAGGATGTGCTCGTCCAGCATCGGAAGCTGCCGGCGGTATTGGCGGGCGATCCATTCGGCCCCGTCCGTCACCGCGTACTTCAAGTCCGCCTGGTCCAGCTTCACACGCCCGGCCTCCCGGCGCATCAGACGCCCAAGGGCCTCGTGGTTGCCGGCCGTGCCCACCACGTGGCAGTGAGACTTGTCCGGATCGTAGAACGACACGACCTTGAATTCCTTGTAGGGCCCGTCGCTACCAGCCCTGGGCCTGCCGGCTTGGGCCGTTGAAGCACGCCCTTGCTCAGCACGCTTGGCCGACTCCGTCGCCCGACGCTTGCGCTTCTGCTGGTCGGTCACCATTGGCACCATCACGCCGTCGGCGCCGCTGATCACCGTCCGGGCTGTGCAATCGGACGCGGTAAAGCCCGGCACAACCGATCCGCTTCGCTGGGCGTCCATGACCGCCTGCCCCTGGTTGCTCACAATGCCCCGCACCGCCGAGCCACAGATCGACAACTGCGCCGTCCGCGACAGATTGTCGCTGGCGACCTCGAATGAGCAATGCAATGATTCGCGGCAGCACATCTCGCGGACGCCGGGACTGAAACGGTGTTGGTCAATGCCCAGCCACTGATCCACCGGGATGACTGGCCCGGTGTCCGAAGACCAGTAGACCGTCCTACGAATGCGGATTCGTCCGTTGATCGTCTGATGCGTTGTCGGCTGCTTGCCCTTGTTCCGCAGCCCTTTGGGCCGAGGGGGAAAAAGCCTCCTGCTTTTCCTGCAGGAGGCTCAGGGCCTTCTCGAACATCCGTTCGCGGAACACGGCGCTGGCGCCTCGGACCGGCTCTTCACTGTCGGCAATGATCCGGCCGCCCTTGGCAGCGTTCATAGCCTCCGCAATTTCTTCGGCCAGCCGGTCAAAATCCCCCGCCAATGCCCGCTTCAACTCCTCTGCGCTAAGCCGTTTGCCTTCCATGACTTATCTCCTTCCATATAAGGTTCATAAGTCACTATAAACAAAGGGGTAACGTCGCGCCAGTAAAAAAACTCGCACACTCGGGGAGGGTTTTCCGGGTGTGGTGGGGGTCGGGGATGGGCTTCCGGGGACCGTGCGCCGGCGGGCAGAGAAAGGGAACGCCCGCGGTGACACCGAAGGGGGGCAACCGGACGAGAACAGGCCCCTTGGCCTGTGTAAGACGTGCTCTTAGATGTAGTTAGACCCGCCCTGTCCGGTTCGCGCGCGGAGCGGGCGCCGCCGGGGTTCGCGCGCGGCCGGACCGGTCATGCCCGGGCGGGTCCGCCCGGAACCGGCGGCGGCGCGGGCGGTACGAAACGCCCCGGTCTCGCGATGGGCGCAAAAAGCGACTGCCCACGCCCGGAAGGCGCTCTGGATCCCCGTAGGGTCGATCCCCGGGATGGCGGCATCGCCGTGGGCATGCCCCGCGCTCCGACGCGGGAGCGCGGGTCCCACGAACGGCACACAGCCGCCCGGGGCTGTCCGGCTTCTATCGCCCGCTTGTCTTGTCGGTCTTGGTCGCCAGGCCAACGGGGCTCGTCCCGGAGCCGCCGGCCCGGAGGAAGACCCGCCCGCCCACCTTGACCGCGGTGTTGGCACGGGCGATCCCGTTGCTGTTGACGGCCAGA
>CAZMDT010000507.1:0-2190 GCA_964564965.1 uncultured Planctomycetaceae bacterium
CGACCGTGATGTGACGCGTCCGGGCGTTCGTCCGGTCCGGGCGCACGGCGTATCGCTTCTCAGCCGCCGGGAAAAGGAAGTCCGTGCCGCCTCGCTCGAAGAAGATGAACCCGTAATGCTCGCCGACGGGCTTCGGCCAGTGCGTCATCGCCCGGCCGTTGACCAGCCAGTTGGCGGGGTCCTCGAAGCGGCCGCTCTTGCCGGGCTGGGCCCAGACGAGCAACTGCTTGGGCCGGTCCCATTTCTCCGTGGTGTAGGCGGGCTTGGGGCCTTTGGCGGGCGGCTCATCAGGCCAGCGGACCTGGCCGAGGAGCTTCTTCTCCTCGGCCGTCAGCGGACGCTTCGGGCTCAATTCCTTGCGCCTGTCGTCCAAGGTCAGGGTGTGGACGTGCTTCTTGTGGAAGCTGCGCACCGTCGCCAGGCGCGGGGAGTAGACGATCAGGTGCTCCGGCATGTCGAATTGCACCGCGAGCCGGCCTTCGACCTTCGTGCCGTCGACCAGCTCCATTGTGCAGGGCTTCAGCTCCAGCGCGTGCGGCCCCGTCGGGGACGGCCCGGCGGCCGGGGAAGGTCCGGCCAGAAGCAACGCTGCGGCGATCGACAGAACCTGTCTCATCTCATCGCTCCTCGACGCCGCCGGTCCAGGCGGCCCGGTTCACCCTTCGCCCCCCCCCGGCGGCAGGGCCGGTCGTCTCGCCGGCCACCAGCCGCACCGCCAGCACGCGCGGCGGCAGCGGCTCGGGCGGCCTGGCCATCTTGTCCGCGAGCATTTCGACGGCAGCCTCGCCCAACTGCCCGGCCGGTATCACCACCGCGCTGGGGGTGGCGCAGATGGCGTAGTCGGGCCGTTGGGCGAAGCCGATGACGGAGAGGTCGTGCGGCACTCGAAGTCCGGCGGCTGTGGCGGCGTGATGGACGGCCTCGGCGAAGGCATAGGCGACGACGGCCGACGGGCGGTCCCCCCCGGCGAGCCACCGCCGCGCGAGCTGCACGCGGTCCGGTCCGTGGCTCAGCGGCTCGGGCCGCAGCAGGCGCGGGGGCAGCCCGGCCGCCCGCATCGCCTCCGCATAGCCCTCGCGGCGGTCCACCTCGCTGTAGTGCCGTGCCTGCGGGTCCGTCGAGAACTCCGCGTAGGCGATCCGCCGGTGCCCCAGCCTCAGCAGGTGCTCGGCGGCCGCCTTGCCCCCGCCGAAGTCGTCGGGATGCACGCAATCCGCGTCGCGCTTGCAGTTGATCCAGACCGCCGGAATCCGGTGCTCCTCGATCAGCTCGATCATCCGGCGCGGGATGTCGCGGTTGTAGTTGATGAGCAGCCCGTCGGACATCCACTCGCGGAGCACCTTGGGGACGAAGCCCTCGCTGGTGAGCTTCTCGTCGGGCAGCTTGGCCACCATCAGGTGCATGTCCCTGCGGGCGAGGGCGTCGTGGATGCTGTCGAGGAGGGTGGTCGGCAGCGTGCTCCGCCCGGCCTCGGTGCTCAGCAGCAGGGCCGCACAGCCGAAACGCCCCCGGCTCATCGCCCTCGCGGCGCCGTGGGGGCGGTAAGCCAGGCGAGCGGCGACCCGGCGGATGTGCCGTGCCCGGGCGGCCGTGCCGGGCCAGATCGCCTTGGTCCTGCCGCTCAGGACGCGGGAGACGGTGTTGCGTGAGACTCCTGCGGCCGCGGCGACCTCTTCGAGCGTTGCCATGCTTCGTCCTCTCGCCGCCCGCAGGCCAGCGACCAACGGGCCATGAACGCTCACAATCTGGGAGCGCTCCCATTTTAACCGCGTCCTCGTCACGTTGTGGCGGAAAAACCGGAGAAAGCGCGCGGCGGGCGCGTTCAGCCCCGTTCGGCCAGCTCGACCAAGCACTCGCCTGGGCTGCTGGATGCTTGCCGCCCGGACGCCGAGGGCTTACCCTTGGTCGGAGGTTCTCCCAAGAGCTTCCTGCGGCGACGGGCGTTCAGTGACAGCCCGCCGGGGCGCAACTGCCACGAGGACTCCGCCTGCCCGACAGCTTCCGCCGGGCGGGCGCCGGAGACAACCCCCCATGGCCGAATCACCGGACGAGACTGGCGTGCCCGCCCATCTGGCGGCCGACGTCGATGCCTGGCGGCGGGCCCCGCGGCCTGCGGCGCTGGCGTGGTTCCGCAACGCCGGGCTCGGGCTGTTCCTGCACTACGGCCTGTACAGCATGCTGGGGCGCGGC
>CAZMDT010000508.1:0-274 GCA_964564965.1 uncultured Planctomycetaceae bacterium
GCAGCACCTCCACGCGGAGGCGGGAGATCTTCCTCTCATTGGCAGCCAGCACCGCGAACCTGGCGCCATTGGCCTCGAGCGTCTCGCCGACGGCCGGTATGTACCCCAACTCGGAGAACACGAACCCCGCGACGGTGTCGTAGTCCTCGTCCTCGGGGATGTGCAGGCCCATCGCCTCGTTGAGGTCGTCGATGTACATTCGCCCCTCAACCTCGGCCGAGCGCTCGTCGATCCGGCGCATCAGGGCCGGCTCGGGCTTGTCGTACTCGTCGGA
>CAZMDT010000508.1:284-2189 GCA_964564965.1 uncultured Planctomycetaceae bacterium
GATCTCCTCAAGCACGTCCTCGATGGTGACCATGCCTGCCGTGCCGCCGTACTCGTCCAGCACGACGGCCACGTGAATCTTGCGGACCTTGAACTCCCGAAGCAGGTCGTCCAGCGGCTTGGTCTGCGGAACGAAGAACGGCTTGCGCATGATCGACTTTAGGCTGACCTCGTTGTTGTTGCCGGCGTGTGTGAGGAGGTCCTTGGCGTAGAGGACGCCGATGATGTTGTCGAGATCGCCCTCGTAGATGGGCACGCGGGTGTGCCCCGCCTCGACGATTCCCGCCGCGGCCCCCTGCCAGGCCGTGTCCACCGGCAGGGCGAAGCAGTCCGTGCGGGGGGTCATGATCTCGCCGGCCTGCGTGTCCCCGAACGCGATGACCGACTCGATCATCTCCACGTCTTCGGCGTCGACGGCGCCCTCGGCCTGGCCGTCGGTGGCGGCCTGGAGAATCTCCTGCCGGGCGGCCTCGCCGTTCGGGCCGACGGCGTCGTCGTGAACGCCCGCCAGGCGGCGGATCGGCAGGTCGAACGCCTCCATCACCACCACCAGCGGCCACAGCGCCAGCCGGACCGCGTTCATCAGCCCCAGCGTCCGGGTGACGATCTTCTCGCCGGCGTAGCTGGCCCAGGCGTGCGGAATGGCGACGCCCGCGACGGCGATGAGGCCGGCGGCCGCCGCCGCGGCGCCCACCAGCCGCCCCCAGCCGCCCGAGCCCACGTCCAGCAGGTAGAACATCCCCGCCACGAGCGCGAGGTTCGACGCCGCCCGGCAGAATGACGCCGTCAGCCGCAGGGCCGTCAGGTGCCGCTCCAGCAGCTCAAGACGCCGCCCGCCGTCCGCCCCCCTGAACGTCTCCTCCAACTGAACGCGCCGGCACGCGCGGAAGGCATAGCTGGTGAGTGCGAAGAAACACGACAGGGCCGTCGACGCCAGCACGACCCATAAGGAGAGATCCACAGTGGCCAATGCTCCAGGCAGATTCGGTCCCGCCGTCGCCGGGCGACGACTTTCCCGCGGCCGCGGGGGATCGCGTGTCACCGCCGCGGGATAGCGCCCGGCAATCGTCTGGCTCCAATCATATCCGCTCTGCCGTCGGCCGCAAGACGGCTCTTGCCCGGGCCCTTGGACACGTGCCCACGCGCCGAGTACCCGCCGGCGGCAAAGAGCGGGAAACCCGGCGCCCGGGCCTGGTCGCTCCGTGGCGCGGGCGGCGGGTATGCTCTGCCGGCCTGCGGCGCGGCACGCTGTATCCGGCGCAGAGGCTCACCGAGGCCCGCCGCCTGCGGTTGCCCTGGCGCGGGCGCAAAAGGGCGGCGGGCGGACCGTCCGGCCCGCCCGCCTGGTGCGCCCTCATCAGCCTACGCCGGGGGCTACTGCGCCTGCGGTCCGCGGCGCTGCTGGAAGCGATTGCGGATGGCCTCGCGCGCCGCCGCCCGCTCCTGCTCGTCCAGCTTCCCGTCCCCGTTGGTGTCGAATCGCTTCTGCATCTCGGTGCGGGCCCCCTGCACGCGCTGTTGCAGATGCTCGCGCCGCGCCTCACGGGCCGCACGCGCCTCCTCCTCGCTCAGCACGCCGTCGCCGTTCTTGTCCACCTGCTTGAACGCCTCCGGGTGGTTCGCCTTCAGCCGCTCGGCCAGCACCGCCCGCGCCGCCGCTCGCTCCTCCGCGCTCAACGTGCCGTTGCCGTCCGTGTCGATCCGCTTGAACAGCTCCGGACGGTTGGCCTTGATCCGCGCCTCGACGGCCTCGCGAATCGCCGCCTTCTCCGTGTCGCTCAGATCGCCGTTGCCGTCCTTGTCCCACTTCTTGAGGAACTCGCCCTTGAACGCGGCCTGACGCTCGGCGTCGCTGAGCTGCCCGTCGCCGTCCTTGTCGTAGGCCTTCAGCATCGCCGCGCGATGC
>CAZMDT010000509.1:0-2164 GCA_964564965.1 uncultured Planctomycetaceae bacterium
CCACCACCTCGGCCCTGCGGAGGCCCAGGTGCCGGGCGATGACGAAGCCGTCGCCGCCGTTGTTGCCCGCCCCGGCAACGACCGCCACCGAACGCCCCGCCGCCCCGCCGAGGAAGGCCTCGATGGCATCGGCGGCGCCGCGCCCGGCGTTTTCCATCAGGATCAGCCCGGGAATCCCCAACTGCTCGATCGCGCAGCGGTCAAGCGCGCGCACTTCATGACGTGACAGCGATCGCATGGCAGCGGCCCCTGTCGGCGCGAGGCCGGGCTACTCGAGGACCTCGTCGATGGCGGCCGCAAAGGTGCTCTTCGGCTGCACCCCCACGAACTTCTTGACCACCTCCCCGCTCTTGAACAGCATCACGGTGGGAATCGCCCGGATGTCGAACTTGACGGCGGTGTCGCGGCAGGTCTCCGTGTCAGCGCGGGCGACCTTGAGGCGCCCCTCGTAGTCGTCGGCGAGCGCCATGATGGTCGGCTCGACCATCTTGCACGGCGCGCACCACTCGGCCCAGAAGTCAACCAGGACGGGCACGTCGCTGTTGAGCACTTTTCCCTGGAAGTCCGCGTCCGTCAGTTCCATCACGTTCGCACTCATCGGACAAGTCCTTTCGCTTGGCGGCCGCACCACCCGGCGGGCCGATTCCCATCATGCCCGAGGCATCCTAGGCCCGCAGTCGCGGCATGTCAACGTCGCCGGGCGTGCGCAGCGTTCGCGGTGCCGCGGCATGGCCGGGCGGACACGCCACTACGTGCCCTTGATCTTGATCCTGCGGGTCTTGGCGGCGGCGGCCCGGGGCATGCGGACCGTCAGCACGCCGTCGGACAGCGACGCCTCGATCCGCTCGCGGTCGATCTCGTCGCTGAGGGCGAACTCGCGCAGGTACCGCCCGCCGCCGAAGCCGGCGTAGATCTGCGAGTAGCCCTCGCCGGGCGCCTCCAGCGGCGCCTCCGCCGTGATCGTCAGCACCCCGCGCTCGACCGTCACGTCCACGCTCTCATCGGTCGCGCCGGGCATGTCCGCCACCAGAATCACGTTCTCCTGCTCGTCCTCGTAGATGTCCACGAGCGGGCGGTATGTCACCGGCTGCTCACGTCGACGGTCGAGCGGGCTTGCCTCGACCTTCGTCATATCCTTCTGCTCTTTGGCCATGGTCGCAGCTCCTTCCTCGTCGGGCCCGCAGGCCCCTACTTCACCTCGATCTGCTTCGGTTTGGCCGCGGGGGCCTTCGGAACCCGAACGGTCAGAACGCCGCCGGTCAGCGCGGCCTCGACCTTGTCGGCCTCCACGCCCTCGGGCAGCACGACCGTCCGAACGAACTCCCCGACCCCGCGCTCCTGGAGCCGGTAGCGGCCGCTCTCCGCGTCGGCCGGGGGGCTCTTCAGCCCCTTGATTTCCAGCGTGTCGCCCGTGATCGAGATATCCAGGTTCTCGCGCTTCACGCCGGGGACCTCGCACTGGACGACCGTGCCATCGGCGCCGCTGTAGATGTTGACCGGCGGGTAGCCGCCGAACCGCCCCCCCTCGCCGAAGGTGCCGCCCAGCAGGCGGTCCATCTCGCGCTGCATGTAGCGGAGTGAAGCAAACGGATCCATGCCCGGCCATCTGAAGATTCTCATGTCCATTCTCCTTCCTGTCGGTCGGCCGCCGGAACCGGCCCTGGCGGCGGCCTGGCGTACCTTCGTGCCTGTCCCGGCGCGTCCGTTCTGCCGGGCTGTCGGCTCACCTGTCTTGAATGCAAAGGTGGTGCCATGGAATGATAAGGCGTTGATTGCGAATTACTTACGAAGATACATCGCCTGTTGGCAAGTGCCAATTTGTCCCCCGGCGTCGTTGTAGCTGCAGACTTGGCAGGCCGCCTCAGCGGCAGCCCCACTGGCCCGGGCGGGATTCGAACCCACATGCCCCGAAGGGCAGGGGATTTTAAGTCCCCAGCGTATGCCAGTTCCGCCACCGGGCCCGGCAGTTCAGCGGCACATCGGACATCGCCGTTCCGCCGGGGCATTCTACCGGCCTCGGACGGGCGCGGGCAACAGACACCCGCGCCGGCGCCCGCGTTGCACCGGAAGTCCAGCGGGGTGTCCCGGTCGCCCTCAACGACCTTCCGCACGCGCCGGTGCAGGCCGTCGTAGGAGTACGTGGCCACCAGCTCCCCGGCGTCCG
>CAZMDT010000510.1:0-2151 GCA_964564965.1 uncultured Planctomycetaceae bacterium
AGAAACTCAATGGTGACCGGCGCGGCATCCACGCTGAAGCCATATCCCCCAACGTCGTACCAGATTGCGTTGTACCCGCCCCAAGAAGCCGTGTCCGTCGTCGTGATGCTCCCGCCTGGGAAGGTGCACGTCCCGGCGGACACCGGCCCGGCGACGCAGAGGCCGAACGCAATGAGCAAAGAGAGCGAGTGCCTGATCCCCATTTCTGAACCGTCCTTTCTGATGTTCCCCACGTCCGGGCTGCCTGCCGGGCGAGTGAATCAAGGCCCCGACCGTCGACAGAAAGCACCGGCAGCTCCGGCGACGGCCGGCTTCATCCACCCCGCTTCCATGCCACGCGTGGTCGCCCCCACTGATGGCGGCCAGCTCCTTTTCAGATTCCCCAATGTACCGGGGACGGCGTGTCCGTCAATCCACGAATCGCCGGAACGCGAAGTTTTTCTTTGCGCAATGCGTTGCGGGCAATGAAATTACATCCTTTGCCCTAGGCCAATCCAAGGTGCTTGCCCTAGAGATGGAAATCGCGCCGCCCAGGCCCCGCGCCGGTGCTTGTCTTCCGCCCCGCCCCGCGTTACGCTGCCCCGCAGCACGCGGCGGAGACGCCATGGACGCGCTCATCTTCGATTTCGACGGCGTGGTGGTCGACTCCGAGCCGATCCACCTCACGGCGTTCCAGCAGGTGCTCGCGGGGCTCGGCATCGAGATGACCCGCGAGGCTTACTTCTCGAAGTACCTCGGCTACGACGACCGCGACTGCATCGCGGCTTGTGCCCGCGACCAGGGCGTGCAGCTCGCCGCGCACCGCGTTGCGCAGCTCATCGAGGCCAAGACGGCCCTGGTGAAGCGCCTGTTCCGCGAAGGCATCGAGCCGCTGCCGGGGGCCGTGGAACTCATCCGCGCCGCCGCCGAGGCCGGCACGCCCGTCGGCGTCTGCTCCGGCGCCCTGCGTGAGGAGATCGAGCTGGCCTCGCGGGCGGTGGGCGTGTGGGACTGCTGGAGCGTCGTCGTGCCGGCCGAGGACGTCGCCAGGGGCAAGCCCGACCCGGAAGGCTACGCGCTGACGCTCAAACGGCTGTCGGGGAAGCTCGGACGGCGCGTGGAGCCTGGGCGGTGCGTCGTCGTGGAGGATTCCCCCGCGGGCATCGAGGCGGCGAAGGCGGTGGGCTTTCGCGTGCTGGCGGTGACCAACTCCTACGGGGCTTCGGACCTCGCCGCCGCCGACCGCGTGGTGGGGTCACTGGCCGAAGTCGATCCGGCGTTGCTCGAAGCGCTACCGGGCTAGCCGGGCGTACAGCGCCTCGATCTGCTCGACCATTCGGCGGTGGTCGAACATCCCGCGGCAGCGGTCGCGCCCGGCGGCGCCGAGGCGCTCGCGAAGCTCGGGCGAGGCGGCGAGCCCGTCGATGGCGGCGGCGAGACCCTCCGAATCCTCCGGGGCCAGCAGGATGCCCGTCTCGGCGTCGACCACCTCGCGGGCGCCGTCGATGTCGAAGCTGACGACCGGGCGGGCGGCGAGCATCGCCTGGGGCAGCGTCCGCGCCAGGCCCTCGCGCAGCGAGCAGTGCACCAGCACGTCCGTGGCGTGCATGACGGCGGGCATCCGCTCCGGCGGCAGCAGCCCCGTCAGGCGGAAGCGCTCCGCCAGCCCCCGCCGGCGGATCTCGCGCTCGATCCACCCCCGAAGCGTCCCGTCGCCGACGAAGCAGAAGTGCACGCGGGGGTCGCTGATGCGCCCGGCCGCCGCGAGGATGTACTCGTGCCCCTTCAGCTCGAACAGCCGCGACACCTGCGTGACGAGCACGGCGTCCGGCGGCAGGCGGAGCGAGGCGCGGAAGGCCTCCGCCCCCGGCGGGCGCGACAAAAACGCCCCGACCTCCATGCCGCTGTAGATGGTGACGTACTGTTCCGGCCGACCGACGCCGGCGGCGAGCGCCTGCCGCGTCATCGCGTCGGCCACGGAAATGATGGCGTCGCTGCGGCGCGCGGCCCGGCGCTCCAGCGCGACGTACAGCCGGTTGCGCCAGCGGGATTCGTAGCGGTGATACGGCAGGCCGTGGACGGTGTGGACGATGCGCATGCCGCCGACGCGTGCGGCGGCTTTCCGCGCGAGGATGCCCGCCTTGGACGAGTGCGAGTGCATGACGTCGGGTC
>CAZMDT010000511.1:0-2147 GCA_964564965.1 uncultured Planctomycetaceae bacterium
GATGAACAGGCTCACCCCGGAGGTCGAGACGTCGATCAGCCAGCCCTTCTGCCACGGCCCGGTTCCACCCAGCCGCCAGGAGATCGAAGCTCTCCAGTATCGGTTGCGGACCCAACCCCGGCGGTTCTCTGTCATCGTGTCTTCACCCATTGCCCTGACTCCTCCTGCCGAAAGCCGGCGTCCCGTGGAGCGTCGTCAGCCGCACCTTCCTGGCCGATGCGGGCTCCCCTCCGCGCCCGTACGGGTCAGGCCGACCGCCGGCACGCCATGTCGTGCGGGCTGTGAATCCAAAGTTCGGGCGGCCACGCTCTGCGGAGCGCCTGTTCACGAGCCGTTCCTGCGTTCGGCGCCGGCCGCAAGAGTGCCGAACAGCCGTTGGCGGAGACAACGCGACAGGCGACCAAGCCTTGGCCATCCTCGCAAATCTGGGTGCGTGCCACGCGGCACAGCAGAATCTCCCCCCTGTACCTGCGGCGCAGGTCGATCTCGTGTCCTGTCTGCGGCAGGGCCTCCGTCGGCACCAGCAGAGATGCGCCGGATGCCGAGACATCGTGGAGCCAGCCACGGTGCCAGGGCTCAGTGCCGTGCTTGCGCCAGGCAATGGGTGTCCTTGGCAAATAGTGCCTGGGCTCGTGACGGCGGTTTTCGAGGGCTCTGCTTCTGGCCATGACGTCACCTTCTGCGCAGTCGGTCACGCGGCCTTGCCTGCAAAGAGCGGCCGGACAAAATGGGCCGACGACACCACCGCCGGGTCGAACTGCGATCCGGCCCCCCGGCGAAGCTCCGCCAGGGCCTCCACGGCCGGCCGGGCGGGTCGGTACGGGCGCTCGGAGATCATCGCCGCCAAGGCGTCGCACACGCAGATTACCTTCGCCGCCACAGAGACGCTGGAGCCCCCGCGCCAGGGACGATGGTGTTGGCGAACACACGCCACCGTGTCCTGGTCGGTCCCCAGCCGCAAGCTCATGTCCGCGCCGTGGTCCGAATGCTGTCGCATAACCGCCCACTGGGCCTTCGTCAGGGGCTGCCGTTGGGCCAGGAGCTCCTCGGGAATCACGGACTTGCCGATATCATGAAGCAGTCCCGCCATTTGAATCCGTCTCCGTTCGTCTTGGGCCAAACCCATAACCCCGGCTAGGCTTCCGGCCATTTGTTCGACTTCCTGGCAGTGCTGGGTGACGTGCTCCTTCTGCGTCGGCCCGAGGATGTCTTCGCAGCGGGCGAGGAACTCACGCCGTTGCCGGGCCGGGCCCGACCCGGCGCCGCGTGTCGCTTCGGTCAGGGCGTGATCCACAGCCACCATGGGCCAAGTGCAGACACGATCGCGCCCCCGGTTCTTGGCCAGGTACATCGCCCGGTCGGCAAGATCGATCATCTCGTAGCCCATCTTTGCCGTCGGAAAGCTGACAACGCCAAGGCTCACCGTCGCGCCGAAGTCCGTCTTGCCCGCACGGAAGGACCTCTGCGCGACCCGGTTCCTGAACTCGTCAGCCCAGATCCAAGCTTCGCCCAGGCTGGTTGAGCCTTGGAGGACGACGAACTCCTCCCCGCCCCAGCGTATCGCCACGTCGCCGCCGGAGAGGCTCTTGCCGACCAGTTCGGCGACCTCTCGCAGCACCATGTCGCCGGCAGCGTGGCCGCGGATGTCGTTGATCAACTTGAAGTGATCGATGTC
This sequence comes from uncultured Planctomycetaceae bacterium, assembly GCA_964564965.1. Classification (GTDB taxonomy): domain Bacteria; phylum Planctomycetota; class Phycisphaerae; order SM23-33; family SM23-33; genus CAZMDT01. Next base: position 1,676 of record CAZMDT010000511.1, read on the forward strand.
CATCATGATGCAGGACATCTCGCGGCGACGGTCGCGCTCGTAGGCGTTGGACTGAAGCTGGTGGTCGAGGTAACGGCGGTTGGGCAATCCGGTCAACGGGTCCGTGTCCGCCAGATGGCTCAACTCTTTCTGCCGTCGCTCGATCCTCTGTTGCTCGGTTGCTCTCCTCTGCGCCTGACGTGTGGCTTCCCGGACCCGGTCCCAGAGCGCATGACCTCGCAGAGCCTCGGCCTTGGGCACGAAGTCCACAGAGCCGCTTCGGATGCTCGCAACGGCGACCTGCTGGGTCTCATTGTTGGAGACGACCAGCGCCGGGGTGCCGCGCAGGTCTCTGTGAACGGCCTGGAGCAGATCATCCGCGTTCGCGTCGGGCAACCGGTAGTCCACGATCACGCAGTCGAATCGCTGGTTGCGGACCGCCTTCTCGAATTCGGCCCCCGTCGCGACCACCCGGACGTCCACACAGGGACGA
>CAZMDT010000512.1:0-2137 GCA_964564965.1 uncultured Planctomycetaceae bacterium
GCAAGAACGCGCAAGAACGCGCAAGAATCGGGAAGAATGCGCAAGAACGCGCAAGAAGTTGGCAGGCGGGCTACTTGCGGGCGCCGATGACGCGGTCGGCGATGGCGCGGACCTCGTCCACCAGCGCCTTCGCGGCGTCGGCCTGGCGGGCTTCGGCGATGATCCGCATGATCGGCTCGGTGTTGGAGGCGCGGGCGCAGACCCAGCCGCCCGGCAGGTCGATCCGCAGGCCGTCGGCGTCGTTGAAGCGAGCGCCCTCGCGGCCCTCGAAGGCTTCCCTCGCGGCCGCGGCCACCTCGTCGGCGGCGCCGGCCGGGCAGGGGAACTTCGTCTTCAGCATGACGTAGGGCGGGATGTCGGCGAGGAGTTCGCTGACGGTGCGGTGAGTTTCGGCGAGGTACTGGAGGACGCAGGCGATGGCGACGAGGCTGTCGCGGACGCCGCCGACGCGGGGGTCGATGACCCCGCCGCCGCCCTCGCCGCCGAAGATGCACCCGCCCGCCCGCATGGCCTCCACGACGTTCGCCTCGCCGGTGGGTGCCCGGACGACCTGGCAGCCGCGGGCCGACGCGACGTCGTCGATCATCCGCGAGGTGGCCAGGTTCGTCGCCAGGCTGCCGGTGCGGTGCCGCAGGATGAACGCCGCCGCGAGGGCGAGGGTGTACTCCTCGCCGATGAACGTGCCGTTCTCGTCGACGATGGCGAGGCGGTCGGCGTCGGCGTCCTGGGCGAAGCCGACGGCGGCGCCGGCGTCGCGGACGGCCCGGCAGAGGTCGCCGAGATTCCCGGCGACGGGCTCGGGCGGATGGGCGAATCGGCCCGTGGGCTCGGCGTTCAGGTGGACGAGGTCGCAGCCGAGGCGCTCCAGGAGCATGGGCGTCTCGACGCAGCCGGCGCCGTTGACGCTGTCGAGGACGACCTTGAAGCCCTCGGCGGCGACGGCGGCGGGGTCGCAGGCGGCGCAGACGGCGTCGACGTGGCGGTCGGGGGCGCGTGGGTCTGCGGATTCTCGCCCCTGGGCGTCGGCGGGGGCCCAGGCGAAGCTCCGCGACTGCCAGAGGTCCTTGAGCCGCCCGGCCATCTCGGCGGTGAGCGCGGTGCCGGTCGGCTGGAGGAACTTGAGCCCGTTGTACTCGCCGGGATTGTGCGAGGCGGTGATGACGGTTCCGCCGGCGGCGTTGAGTGCGGCGGTGGTGACGGCGGCGGCGGGGGTGGAGACGGCGCCGAGGTCGACCACGTCGGCGCCGGTGGCGAGCAGCCCGGCGGCCATGGCGCGGGCGAGGGCGGGGCCCGACGGGCGCGTGTCGCGGGCGAGCGTGACGGTTCGCCGGCCCGGCCCCTGCGCGGCAAGCATGGTGCCGAAGGCGGCGCCGAACTCGGCGGCCACCAGCGGCGTCATCGTGCTGCCGACCACGCCCCGCACGCCCGAGACGCCGACCATCAGCCTGAGTTCATCCATGGCAGGGCTCCAGAGCAGAGGCCCGGGCATTATGAACGCCCCGCAGCGAGATGCCAACCCCCGCGCACCTCGGGCGGCGCAGGAAAGCGCGGCGCCCGCAGCAGGCGCCGCGCCGTGTGTGCCCGGCTCGCCGGTTCGGGCCGGCCTACGCGTCCGCCGGCGGGGTGTAGTCCATCGCGGCCATCTGCTTCAGCAGGTGCCATCGGGCTCGCACCTCCTGCTGGCCGAGTTTGGCGAATCGCTTGGCGTCCTCGGGCTTGGTCTTGTGGAGCATCCGCCAGCGGTTCTCGGTGCCGATGTATTCATCGAGCGGGATGCTGGGGTCCTTGGAATCGAGTTGGAGCGGGTTCTTGCCCTCGGCGGCCAGGCGCGGGTCGTACCGCAGCAGCGGCCAGGCGCCCGACGCCACCGCCGCCTTCTGGTGGGCGACGCCCTCGGTCATGTTGATGCCATGCGCGATGCAGTGCGAGTAGGCGATGATGAGGCTGGGCCCGTCGTAGCCGTCGGCCTCGACGAAGGCACGGACCGTCTGGGCGTCGGAGGAGCCCATGGCGACCTGGGCGACGTAGACGTTGCCGTAGGTCATGACCATCATGGCGAGGTCCTTCTTGGCCTGGGGCTTGCCGCCGGCGGCGAACTTGGCGACGGCGCCGAGCGGCGTGGCCTTGGAGCACTGCC
>CAZMDT010000513.1:0-275 GCA_964564965.1 uncultured Planctomycetaceae bacterium
AAACTGAGAGAATTTCTCCTTCGGCGGTAGTTGCCGGAGGTCCGAGACTTACGGCCGACCGTGCCCCGAGCGCGGCCGGCCGTTTCTCTGCGCCGAAGTTACGCCCGAAACGCAGCCTTCAGAATGCGTGCATCGGATCAACGGGTCGCACCACGACCGGAGATGCCAATGCACGCAAACGACTACATCACGCTCGGCCAAGCCGCGAAGCTCGCGCCCGGCCGCCCGTCCGCCAACTGCATCTGGCGATGGTGCCGCAAGGGCGTGCTCTCCCG
>CAZMDT010000513.1:285-2134 GCA_964564965.1 uncultured Planctomycetaceae bacterium
CGCCGGCCGTGCGTCGTCGCCCGCGCATACATACCCCGCGCCCTCCGCCCGGTCAAGCCGCCGGCGCGCCGGCGCTCGTTGGCGTGCGTGGCGGCGGGGGGTATCATGGGGGGAAATGAGCAAGGCCCAATGCCCGATGGCAGCAGCGCAATGACGAGCCGCCACGGTAACGGAGCGCTCGCACCGAGCCCCGGCGCCACGGCACCGCTTCCTCACGGGCGCGGCTCGTGGCGGCGCCGCGGGCCGGCGGTCGCCGCCCGCATCCTGGCGGCTGCGGCGGCGCTTGCCCTGTCGGCCGGGGCGGCCAGCGGGCAGGCGTGGAAGCAGAATCTCAAGGCCTACCCCACCCCCTTCTACATCATCCACACCGACCTCGACCTCGACACGGTCCGCGAGGCCGCCGCCCGCATGACCGCCATGGGCCGCGAATACCAGATCCGCACGCAGAGCTTCGGCCGCACGCCCCGCGGCCGCATGCCGTTCTACCTGTTCGGCAACGCCGACGACTACCACGCCGCCGGCGGCATGGAGGGCTCGTCGGGCCTGTACACCGGCGAGGCGCTGATGGCGCTGGCGGACAAGCGCCGCGGCGAGGGCGTCTGGCGGGTCGTGCAGCACGAGGGGTTCCACCAGTACGTGCACAAGGTGATCGGCCAGCGGATACCGATCTGGCTGAACGAGGGGATGGCGGAGTACTTCGGGGAGGGGGTGTGGACGGGCGACCGGTACGTGGTGGGCGTGGTCCCGCCGCGCCGGCTGGCGGAGCTGAAGGCGTACTTCCGCCTGAAGCAACTGCTGCCGTTCGCCACGATGCTCGCCCTGACGCCGCGCGAGTGGTCCGGCGCGCTGAACCGGCGGAACTACACGCAGGCGTGGGCGATGGTGCACTTTTTGGCCAACGCCGACGGCGAGCGCTACCGCCCCGCCCTCGACGGTTTCATCGCCGACATGGTCCAGCGGAACATGCCGCCGGAGCGGGCGTTCACCCGGCGCTTCGGACGCGACCTCGCCGGCTTCGAGCGGCGCTTCGCCGAGTGGTGGCTCGCCCTGACCGACAACCCCACCGAGAACCTCTGCACGCAGGCCACCGTCGAGACGCTCACCAGCTTCCTCGGGCGCGCGTTCGTCCAGGAGCAGCAGTTCGCCTCCGCCGAGGCGTTCCTGCTCGCCGCGCGAAAGGGCGAGCTGAAGCAGAGCGAGGAGCAGTGGCTGCCGCCGGGGCTGCTGTCAAAGCACGTGGCCGCCGCCGACAAGCTCAAGACGTGGTCGCTGGACACCACGCAGCGCCTGCCCCGGCTGATCCTCACGCAGCCGGACGGCACCACGTTCACCTCCTCGTTCCAGGTCCGCGGGCGGGCCGTCGGCGACATCCGCACGGAGATCAGGCTTCCCGAGAGTCCGCCGGCGGCGACGACAGCACCGCGCGCCGCACGGCCGTGACGATGGTCTCGGTGGCGGGCCGGTAGAGCCGCCTCGCCCCCGCCGACAGGCGTGCCAGCGCCTCGCCGTCGGCCAGCAGGCGCCGCACCTCGCCGGCCACGTGGCGGTTTCGCCGACAGACGACGGCCGCCCCGTGACGCGCCAGGAACGCCGCGTTGCCCGCCTCGTGCCCCGGCACCGGGCGCATGACAACCATCGGCGTGCCCTTGGCGAGGCACTCGGCGAGGGTGATGCCGCCGCCCTTGGTGACCATGAGCGTGGCGACCTCGACCAGCTCGTTGATCCGCGGGGTGAAGGGCACCACGCGGAGCCGGCCGCCGGCGTCGGGCAGCCGGCGGAGGCGGCGCGCCAGGGGCTCCTGCCGCCCGGTGAGCGCCCCCAGGCAGATCTGCGGGCACCGCGCCAGCAG
>CAZMDT010000514.1:0-2116 GCA_964564965.1 uncultured Planctomycetaceae bacterium
TGTCATGGGCATGTCGGCCCGCTCCTGTTGCCGTGGCGTCGCGAACGATCGCCGTTCGCCGATGGCGCATCTTGCGCTCCCGCCGCCCGGAAGTACATCCGCTGTCCGCGGAAACCCGGACGTGCTCTTCTGCGCCGCGGCGGCAGCGGCTATGATCCGTCGGCCTTGGCCGAGAACGACCGCAAGCTCCGCACGCTCCGCCGGCGCCTGCTGCGCTGGTTCGCCCGCCACCGGCGCGACATGCCCTGGCGGGGGACGCGCGACCCGTACGCCGTGTGGGTGGCGGAGATCATGCTCCAGCAGACGCAGGTGGCCACGGTCCGCGGCTACTACACACGCTTCCTGCGGCGGTTCCCGAGCGTCGCGGGCCTCGCGAGGGCGACGCGGGCGGAGGTGCTCAAGGCCTGGGAAGGCCTGGGCTACTACTCGCGTGCACGCCACCTGCACCGCGCCGCGAGGCAGCTGCTCGCCGAGCACGACGGGCGCCTGCCCGAGGAGCCCTCGCGGCTGATGAAGCTGCCCGGCATCGGGCGCTACACCGCCGGCGCCATCGCGAGCATCGCCTTCGGGCGCCACGAGCCGGTCCTCGACGGAAACGTCACGCGCGTTCTCTGCCGCGTGTTCCGCATCCGCGCCGACCCGAAGTCGCCGGCGGCGCGCAAGCGGCTGTGGGGGCTCGCGGGGCGGCTCGTCGAGCCCGGGCGGGCCGCCGAGGTCAACGAGGCACTCATGGACCTCGGCGCGACGGTCTGCGTGCCGCGCCTCCCGGACTGCGGCGCCTGCCCGCTGGCGGCGGTCTGCGAGGCGTTCGCCCGGGGCGAGCAGGCGGCCCTGCCGCGAAAGGCGCCCGCGAGGCCGGTGCCGCACCACACCGTCGTCGCCGGGGTAATCCGGCGGCGGGGGCGCATCCTGATCGACCGCCGCCCGGCCGAGGGGCTGCTCGGGGGGCTGTGGGAGTTCCCCGGCGGGAAGGTCGAGCCGGGCGAGTCGCTCGAAGACGCCCTCCGCCGCGAGGTCCGCGAGGAGGTCGGCATCGACGTCGAGGTCGGCCGGCGGATCGCCGTGGTCCGCCACGCCTACAGCCACTTCCGCATCACGCTGCACGCCTTCGAGTGCCGCCACGCCGCCGGGAGGGCGCGGGCCATTCGGTGCGAGGCGGTGAGGTGGGTCTGGCCGTCGGCGCTGGGGCGCTATGCGTTTCCGCGTGCGAACGCGAGGATCATCGCGGCGCTTCAGGCGGGCCGCGGCGAGCCCGATGGCTAGGGCCCGGGCAGGTGGCGCCCCAGGGCGTAGAGCCTCAGGCGATCGCCCTTGGCGTAGTTCAGCCCCCGCCGGCTCGTGATGACGCGCAGCCCCAACGGCCCGCCGTTGATGGCGGTGGCCTCATCGAGCCGGTCGGCGCGGATCACCAGCACGCCCGGGGCGGCCTCACGCGCCCAGGCCGGCACCTCGTCCAGCGGCACCGTAACGACCTTGTCGCGCCGCAGGTAGAAGCTGAGGCTTGGCTCGGACTCCACGCAGGCATAGACGGGCACGTCGGCGGGCGTCGCCCGGCGGATGGCGGCGGCGAGGCGCGGCCAGGGCTTCAGCCGGTCCACCGCCGGGATGACCTCCAGATACGCCACGGCCAGCACCGCGCAGACGGCCAGCACCAGGACGCCGGCCGCCTGGCGGACGTGCCTCACCGGGTGCAGGCGGCGAAGGGCGAACGGGATGGCCAGGACGACCAGCCCTACCCCGAAGGCGGCGCGGCCGATGCCGGCGGGCAGCTCGGGGGCACCGAGCATCCGGGCGATCGGGATGGCGAGGGGTGCGGCGACGAGCACAGCTCCCAGGACCCCGGCGGGCCACAGGAGAATCCACCGCCCGAGGCGGAGCCACCGGCGGTCTCCGCGCGCGGTGCCGCCCACGCGGGCAGCCGCGCCCCCGACCGCCAGCGCCAGCGCGGGGAAGATCGGCATGATGTAGTGCGGCAGCTTGGTGGCGGCCAGGCTCATCATCGCGAAGGTGGGCCCGGCCCAGCCGACGAGGAGCGCCCAGCCCCGCTCGCCGCCGAGGCGCCGGTCGGCGGCGGCGACGACGCCGGCCGGAAGCAGCAGCGTCCACGGCGCCAACC
>CAZMDT010000515.1:0-2112 GCA_964564965.1 uncultured Planctomycetaceae bacterium
CCTGCTGATGCTCCAGGGGGCGCAGGGCCTGGCGGGCCTCCAGAATCGTCTTCCGCAGCTCGGGCAGGGAACGCTCGACGGCCTGGAGGGCGTTGGTGACCTCCGCCAGCTCGGCGGCCAGCGTGCGCTGCTCCGTGCGGGCCTGCTCCAGGCCGGTCTGAAGCGCCGCGTGCGTGGGGTTCAGCACCGACACGCCCAGCTCGATCTTCGCCAGCGTCTCGACGGCCTTGCCGGACAGCTCCGAGAGCACCTGCTGAAGGGCCGGAACGTCCACCAGCCGGCGCTTCAGCTCGAGCGTCGGCTCCGTCTCCTTAAGCTGCGCGGCCAGCGCCGACGCCTTCTCCCGCAGGACCTTGAGGTCGATCCCAATCTGGTCGCGCCGTACGAGGTGCGCGTGACGAGCGGCCGTGGCGATGTCAAGCTCCTGGTCCAGCGCGGCGATGCGCCCGTGGAGCCCGGAGGCGAGCAGCTTGTCTTCGCTCTGGCGCAGGGCCTCGATCGCCTGCTTGACGGCGGGTGCGTCGACGGCGATGTCCCGGAGCACCTTGTCCCATCCGCCCTCGGCAAGCTGCTGCCGGTACAGGGCGATCCTCGCCTCGAGGACGTCCATGTCCGTAGCCAGCGAGACGACGCGGCTGTCCCAGCCCCCCCGCAACGCCTGCTGAACGCCGATGCGGCTCTGGAGCAGCGAGACCTTGGAGCTCGCCTCGGCCTCGGTCAGGGCCGTGTCGGCTGCCGCGAGCGCCTGCTTCGCCTCCTGGGTCCGGGCGCGCAGCTTCTGTTGCATCCCCTCGTACGCCTTGCTCACGTGGGCGATGTACCGCTCGCGGCCCTTCGTGGCGACGGCGTTGACGACGTCGCGTGACCAGGCCGCCGACGGCAGCTCCGCGGCGATGGTCACAATGTTGGCCTGTTTCGAGGAGGTCACCTCGACGATGTCCGGATCCAGGGCGCTCGGGTCATCGGCCTTACCGTAGGCCCGGGCCGCCGACTCCAGGACCTCCCGCAGCAGTTGCCGGTCGCGGAAGAACGCCTCCACGCGCTCCGCCGAAATCGGCTCCGCGTTGATCCCGCCTTCCGGCAGGTCGATGGACAGGGGGCTGACGATCGCCTCCGCCCGGTACTGCCTGGTCAGCAGGAACGTGGCGGCATATGCCGCGGCCGCCACGACCACCGGCACGATCAGGCACAGCTTCCAGTGCCGAAGCAGGCTCGCGAGCAGCCCCGGCGCGCCGGGGTCGCCGGGGTCGTCGCCGGCCGCACGCGCCGCCTGCGTTTCCATTGAGCCTTCTGCCATCATCCGCCTCACTCGAGCGTCCGGCCCCGCCTGCGCGGCGCCCGCCCGGCGCACCGGCGGCAGTATATCGGTGCCCGCTTCGGCCCGCAAGGAACGGCGGGGCTGGCAAAACGCCTTTGACGCTGCGGGCCGGAGGCGACAGAATGCCGGGCGCCGCGCACCGGCGCACAGCAGGAAGGAGACCGCAATGACCCACAGCCGCCGCCCGCCGTCGATGCTTCTGTCGTGGGCGACCGTCTGGACGGCGGCCGCCTGTCTGGCCGCCGGAGCCGAGGCCCCGCCGCCGACCACCGGGCCGGTAGACACCGATGACATCGTCTTTCCGACGGACGCGGGGATCGTGAACGTGAAGACCGACGCCGGAGCCGTCGGCGACGGCGAGACCGACGACACGGAGGCCATCCGCAAGGCGATCCGGATGGGCATCGAGCGCACCGGGCGCTACGCCAGCCCGGCGTTCGTGTACTTCCCGCGGGGGACGTACCTGGTGACGGGGGCGCTGGAGAGCAAGGTCGAGGAAGGCGGCTGGAGCGGCGGCTGGCGGGCCGGCATGCTGCTGATCGGGCAGAGCCGCACGGGCAGCGTCATCCGCCTGGCCGACAACCAGGACGGCTACGGCGATGCGGCGAAGCCGAAGTACCTCATCGCCACCGGCTCGGAGTCCGACCAGCGCGGAACGGGCATCGCCGGCGGCGGCAACCGCGCGTTCCGCCACTCAATCATCAACCTGACGGTCGACACCGGCCGGGGCAATCCCGGGGCCGTCGGCATCGACTACGTCGCCAGCAACCGCGGCACCATCGAGGACGTCACCA
>CAZMDT010000516.1:0-2099 GCA_964564965.1 uncultured Planctomycetaceae bacterium
CGCGGCGAACAAGAGCATCGCCACTACGGCCATCAGCTCCTCGGGCGTGCCGTTGCCCGTTCGCACGCGGCCGAGACGGGGCGCCACCGGCAGGAGCCCGGCGGCGAGGCAGGCTGCCCCCAGCGTGCACGCGACGGCCCAGTGCTGGGGCAGCGGAAGGTTCGCGTCGAGCACGTCGGTGAGGGCGAAGCTCAGGACGCCGGTTCGCGCGTGATGGGCGGCCACGAGGACCACGGCGGCAGCGAGGATGGCGGTGTGGGCGAGCGCCTCGATGCGCATGAGCCAGGCGTCGGTGCGGCGGCGGGGGGCGCCCGGGCGGCGCAGGGCCGCCCCGGCGAGCAGGGCGGCCAGTTCCGCGAAGGCGACGAACAGCAGCAGGTCGTCGGCGAGCAGCAGCCCGGCCAGTACCGCACCGATGAACAGGACCGCCGCGCAGCCCCGGCCGTGATGAGCCCGGCGGAGCGACGCCGCGGCCGCGAGCAGCACACCGAGGGCCGCCACGGCCAGCAGGGGCGCGTTCGTGTTGTTAAGCGTGAAGGACAGGTCCGCGCCGAGCCCGGGGCGGACCCAGGGGACGGCGAAGTGGAGCGGCACGCCCTCCAGCAGTCGCCAGACGGCCGCCGCCGCGCCGGCGACCTCCGCCGCCGCCACGACCGTCGCCGCGGCGCCCGCCGCACGCCCGCGCAGCAGCAGGCACAGGCAGCCACCCAATGCCGGCCACCAGACCAGCGCGTGCGGGATGTTGGCGTCGAGCAGAAGGAGCATGTCGGGGCGCCGCCCCGGCCGGCGGCGCCGCCCGCGAAGGTAGGTCGGGCCGCCGGGGGCTTCAAGCGAATAGTCCGCGCCTCGGCGAGGCGGCCTTGCCGCCCCGGCGGCGTTTGCCTACGATACCCCGCCCCGGCGCGATGCCCGCGCGGGTGCCGCAGCAGGAGACCCACCATGCCCGTTACGCCGTGCCGTCCGAAGTGGAAAGGCACCATGACCGACCGCCAGCGCTGGAACAACCAGATGCACCATCGCCCGGTCGACCGCTGCTTCAACATGGAGTTCGGCTACTGGGAGGAGAACTTCCACGAGTGGCCGATCTTCGCGGAGGCCGGCGTCACCCACAACGCCGAGGCGGACCGGTTCTTCAGCTTCGACCGCATGGGCGGTGTCGGCGAGCCCTTCGGCTGCTGGATCCATCCGCCCTTCAAGCACGAGGTGCTCGAGGAGCGCGAGAGCACCCTCGTGGTCCGCAACGCGGAGGGGCTCATCGGCGAGGTGCCCAGGGACGGCCACAGCACTATTCCCCACTTCACCGAGTCGTCCATCAAGACGCCCGACGACTGGCAGCGCGTGAAGGAGGAGCGTTTCCGCCGCGACGACCCGGGCCGCCGCGTGGACGTGGAGGCGATCAAGCGGAAGCATCCGCCCGACCGCGGTTACCCGCTGGCCGTCCAGTGTGCCTCGATGATCGGCAACGTGCGGAACCTGCTCACCGTGCAGGGGCTCGCCTACGCGGTGTACGACTACCCCGACATGGTCGAGGACATGGTCGAGACGTGCTGCCTGCTCGTGGAGGACTTCCTCGACGACGTGCTCGGGGAGATCGACTTCGACCTCGCCAGCGGCTGGGAGGACATCTCCTGCAACACCGGGCCGCTGGTGAGCATGGACTTCTTCAGGCGCGTCGTCGTGCCGCGGTACAAGCGGATCGGGTCGAAGCTGCGCGCCGGGGGGGTGGACATCTGGTACACGGACTCCGACGGCGACATCCGGCCGATGATTCCGCACTTCCTGGAGGCGGGGCTGAACACGATGTTCCCGTTCGAGGTGAACGGCTGCGGGCATCCGGGGCCGGTTCTGGACGAGTACGGCCCGGAACTGCGGATCCTGGGCGGATTCGACAAGATGAAGCTGCGTGCCGGGCGCGAGGCGATTCGCGAGTACATGGAATCGCTGGTGCCCTACGTGGAGCGCGGCGGGTTCATCCCGCACTGCGACCACCGCTGCCCGCCGGACGTGAACCCCGATGACTACCTCTACTACCTCGACCTCAAGGAGCGGATGTTCGGGATGCAGTAGGGGATTGTGGCTTCACGACGTGCCCTGCGTCC
>CAZMDT010000517.1:0-2094 GCA_964564965.1 uncultured Planctomycetaceae bacterium
CTCGGCAGCGACGTGCCGCTGTTCCTCGGCCCGCCGGCCGCCCGCATCCGAGGGCGCGGCGAGATCGTCGCGCCCGTCTCGCTCCCGCCGTTCGCCGCCGTGCTGGCGGCGCCCCCCGTGCACTGCGCCACGGCCGACGTGTACCGCGCCTACGACGCCGCCCCCCACGCCATCGCCCCTCAGCTCGAGGCGGGGCGGCTCGCCGGCGAGCCGCCGTCGCGCTGGCGCCACCTGCTGCGGAACGACCTGGCCGCCCCGGCCTCGGCCGTCAGCGGAACGCTCGCGGACGCTTGGCGGCGTCTGCGCGACGCGGTGGCCGCCCCGGTCCACGTCACCGGCAGCGGCAGCGCGATGTTCGTGCTCTGCGACGGCGAGGGCGAGGCCCGCGACGTGCTGGCGGCCGTCCCCGCTGACCTGGCGCCCCGCAGCCTCCTCGTCGCCCCGAACCCCTGGTGAGCCGCCGCGCCGGCCCTCAGGCCCCGAGCAGTCGCACGACGACGTCACGCATGACCTCGCGCGGCGCGGCCGTGCCCGTCCACGTCCCGAACTGCGCCGCCGCCTGGTGGACGAACATGTCGAGCCCGGATACGGCCGCGCAGCCGGCCGCCTTCGCCTGGCGAAGCAGCGCCGTCTCCGGCGGGTTGTAGATCGTGTCGAAGACGATCTTCGCCAGCGGCGGAATCCGCCGAAGCGGCGAGGCATCCGCCTCGGGGTACATGCCCACCGGCGTGCAGTTGATGAGGATCTCCGCCTCCGTCAGGGGCGCCTCGTCGAGCGCCGCGGCGCCGCAGAGGAACTCCGCCGCGAGCGCCTGCGCGCGGGCCGCCGTGCGGTTGTAGATCACCACGCTCGCCCCGTAGTGCACCAGCCCCGCCACGATGGCCCGGGCGGCGCCGCCGGCGCCGATGATGGCGACGCTGCGCCCGGCGAGGCCGCGCCGGTCGATGCCCATCACGCCGCACAGGGCGTCGAGGGCGCTGGCGTAGTCGCTGTTGGTGCCGCGCAGGCGGCCGTCCGGCTCGATCGTCACCGTGTTCACCGCCCCGATCCGCAGCGTCAGCTCGTCGCAGTTGGCCGGGCCGACGTACGCCAGAGCGTTCTCCTTGTGGGGCAGCGTGACGCTCAGCCCGCGCCAGCCGAGCCATGGGCGAGCCAGCAGCGCGTCCATGAACCGGTTGAACGACGCCTGGCCGTCCTCCACCAGCAGCGGCACGTAGACGGCGTCGATCCCTGTGGCGGCGAACGCGGCGTTGTGGATGGCGGGGCTCATCGAGTGCCCCACCGGGCACCCGACGACGCCGTAGACGGCGGTATCCGGCCCGACGCGGCCCCAGCGATACAGCGAGGTGAACTGCTGGATCGTGAACTGCCCCGGGGCCGATTCCGCCCCTTCCCGCAGGGACGCGAACGTTGCGAACGCGCCGAACTTCGCCGCCAGCAGTCGGCTCGCAACGCCCGCCTCGCCCATGGCGATGGCGATGGTCGGCTTGCGGCAGCGGCGGAGGATGTCGAAGGCGAGCAGGGCGTCCTCCGGCCCGGCGGCGACGAACGCCACCTTGTTGACCTCGGCGGGCGAGGCCTCCAGGGCGTCGGCCGTGGCGTCGAGGCCCTTTGTCGAGCCGGAGAAATCGTGCTGGCTCAGGATGGTCCGCCCGGCGGGGCGGTTGTCGGCGGGGGTGTCGCTCTCGACGTCGATCCAGTCGGCGCCAAGCTCGGCACAGCGCCGCAGAAGGTCCAGCCGGTCGCGCTCTTCCCCGCGGTACAGCCCCCCCTGGCGCGCCGGGCGGTTCGTGGCGATCACGGGCACGGGCGCATTGGCCAGCAGCCCGCGAAGCGCCTCCTCGCTCGGCGGGGAGGCCAGCATGTCCAGACGGCACTCGACGATGTCGGCGCCGAGCCCGGCGGCCAGCAGCATGTCGGCCCGCATGGCGGCCGGGTCGGACGCCGTCAGCGGAACGATCAGACGTGTTGGCGGGGAGGCCGTGTCCATGAGCGTGCTGTTCCGTGCCGTGCCGCCGGTACCTCCGGCGTGCACCCGCGCGAGCGCTGGCCCGGGTCATCCACCAAACCCCGGGGGTTTAGTGGTTGACCCCC
>CAZMDT010000518.1:0-2093 GCA_964564965.1 uncultured Planctomycetaceae bacterium
TCCCACCGGCGTGGCAGCGCTGCGCGGCGTGAGCATCGACGCCTACGAAAGCGAGGTCGTGTGCATCGTCGGCCCGAGCGGCTCAGGCAAATCCACGCTGCTGCGTTGCGTCAACGCGCTGGAGCCCGTTGACGGCGGGCGGGTGGGCGACGATACCATTCGCGGGCTCGTGGCCTCCGGGCTTCTGGACAGCGACGACCGCGTCCTTCACACGTGGGTGCACCGGGTGGAGTACGGCTATCCGACGCCGACGCCGGACCGCGACGAGGCCGTCGATGCACTGCTGCCGGCGCTTGAGAAGGCGGGGGTGCTGTCGCGCGGGCGGTTCGGTGCGTGGCGCTACGAGGTCGGCAACATGGACCACTCGTTCATGCAGGGGTACGAGGCGGCCGCGCACGTGCTCTTCGGCCAGCCCGAGTTGACGGTATGGGACGCCGACTTTGTCAACCGCCGCCATCCCGTGCTCGGCTGGGACCGGCAGCGCTGAGCCCCCGCGCGCCCGGCCGCGCTAAACAGGAGGCCGAGACCATGGCGGACGAGACGATCAAGGTCATCCTCGACACCGACATCGGCAACGACATCGACGACGCGGTGGCCCTGGCGTATCTGCTGTGCCAGCCGCGGTGCGAGCTCGTCGGTGTGACAACCGTCGCCACCGGCGCCCGGCGCCGCGCGGAGATGGTCTCGGCGATGTGCCGCCACGTCGGGCGAGACGATATCCCGATCCACGCCGGCTGCGGCCGCGGCATGCTCGTGCCCTTGCGGCAGGGCCCCCCGCCGCAGGCCGAGGCGCTCGGCGACCGGCCGCGGCGAAGGGACTTCCCGCCCGCCACCGCCGTCGAGTTCCTCCGCCGGACCATCCGCGAGCACCCCGGTGAGATCACGCTGCTGACCATCGGCCCGCTGACAAACGCGGGGGTGCTGTTCGCGGCCGACCCGGAGGTGCCGGGGCTGCTCAAGCAGATGGTGCTTATGTGCGGGCAGTTCTTCGGCGCGATGGGGGGGGAGTGGAACGCCATCAACGATCCGCACGCCACGGCGGTCGCCTACGGGGCCGCCGACCACGCCCGCCCGCCGCGCCACGTGAGCTTCGGGCTGGACGTGACGCGGCGCTGCACGCTCCCGGCCGAGGAGTGCCGGCGGCGGTTCACCGCGAAGGCGCTGGAGCCGGTGCGCGACTTCGCCGAGGTCTGGTTCCGCCGGTGCGACCGGATCACGTTCCACGATCCGCTGGCGGCGGCGTGCCTCTTTGAGCCGGGCCTGTGCGAGTACGCGGCGGGGGAGGTGGCGGTGTCGGTCGTGCCGCCGACGGCGGGGTGGACGGTGTTCCGCCCCGGGGAGGCCGGCCGGCACACGGTCGCCCGGTCCGTGGACGCTGGGGCGTTCTTCGAGCACTACTTCGACGTGGTCGCGTAGCGGGCAGCCCCTGCCGGGGACCAGGCAAACGAGCCGCCCGCCAGCGCGCAGGCTGCGGGCGGTTCGTCCATGCGCCGCCTAGGACTCGAACCTAGGACCCGCTGATTAAGAGTCAGCTGCTCTGCCAACTGAGCTAGCGGCGCGGACTCGCGCGAGCGCGAAGGAACCATTAGAGGCAATTTCTCCCCGGCGTCAAGGCGAATCTGCCCGCGGGCGGGGGGTCAGACGGTGTGCTTGTCCTCGGGGACATGCTGCTCGACGAAGGCGACAAGCTCGCGGAAGTCCTGGAGCTTCCACGAGTCCAGCTTGAGCGGCTTGCCCCCGCCGCGATGGAGATACAAGACGCCCTTGGCCTTCAGTTGGCGGGCGTCCAGCTCGCCGATCTCGCCCCAGGCGACGCGGGGCTTGCCCTTGTAGCCGATGCCGTCGGCGTCGGCGACGAGCACCCGCCGCAGCAGCACCACGCCCCACGCCAGGAAGAACACCCCGCCCGGCAGGAGCACCCACGGCGCGTAGTGGTTGAACGCGAACTTCAGGTACGCGTTCAGCTCGTACGGCTCGGGGTAGGGGTAGTTGCCCTGGACGTAGTGATCGACTGCGCACCAGAGCCCGAACCCCAGCATCATGGCCGCGAGAATGAACAACCGGACGGACGGGTCCTTCGTCGCGGGACACTC
>CAZMDT010000519.1:0-2082 GCA_964564965.1 uncultured Planctomycetaceae bacterium
CCCTGAAGCGACTGCACCTGCAATCGACATTACGTCCCCGCGTCCGCCCCTGACCCTCGCGAGAGAAGTCAAAATAAAGACTGTCGCGGTAGGGACGCCGGTTGCCCGGCGCCCCCCGCACAGATCCGTACGTGAAGCATTACCTCATACGGCTCTTACCTCGGGTGTGCGACACGAAAGCGCACGTTAGGATATGAATGTGTGATCCTTGGGCGAGGTAGCCAGCGGCGGGCCAGCCGGTGAAAACGAGACCAATTCCAGCGGTGCCGGCCACGCTGACTGCGGCGACGCACGGCGCAGAGCCACAGCCGCTCGACCTGCGTGAGAAACTGGTCCAAGCTGGGGTAGTTGCCGGGCACGGCATGGTAATTGAACCAGCCTTGCACGACGGACCGCAGCCACTTGCCCACCGCCGGGACCGCGGCATGCATCTTGCTCCGCAACTGCCGCTTGATTTCTTGCAGCTTCGCGCGAAGACGCTTGGCGATCGAGTGACGGTGGATCGTGAACGCCCCCTTCCGCGTCTTCCCGCAGATATGCGTGAAGCCCAAGAAGTTGAACGTCTCCGGTTTGCCTTCGCCCCGCTTGGCTCGCCGTTCGGCCGCAAAACGACCAAACTCGATCAGGCGGGTCTTTTCGGGATGCAGTTCCAGGCCGAACTGAGCGAAACGCGCCCGCAGAGCCTGCAAACAACGCTCCGCATCGCCCTGGTACTGGAATCCCATTACGAAATCGTCGGCGTAGCGCACGATGATGACCTCGCCGCGCGCTTGCCGATCGCGCCACTGACGCACCCACAAGTCAAGGACGTAGTGCAGGAACAGATTGGCCGCCAGGGGCGAAATCACCGCCCCTTGCGGCGTTCCTGCCGTGGTCCGAGACCACTCGCCGTCCTCCGAGACGCCCGCCCGCAACCACTTGCGGAGGAGTCGCAGAATCCGGCGATCCGCGATCCGGTGTTCGAGGAATTTCATCAGCCAGCCGTGGTCGATGGCGTCGAAAAAACCACGAATGTCCGCATCGAGCACCCAGTTCACCTTGCGCTCCGTCAGGCCCACCCACAACGCATCCAGGGCATCGTGGCAGCCGCGGCCGGGCCGAAATCCATAGCTGAAACCGAGGAAGTCCTCTTCGTAAATCTGTGCGAGCACGGTTTTCACGGCCTGCTGGACAATCTTGTCTTCCAAGGCCGCAATCCCCAGCGGGCGTTGACGTCCGTCCGGCTTGGGAATCCATGCCCGTTTCGAGGGCTGCGCCCGGTACGTGCCGCGGTGGATGCGCTCGTGGAGATCGGCAAGCCGCGCCTCCAGATCGCCTCCGTATTCCTGCCATGTCACCCCGTCCACTCCCGGGGCCGCTTGCCGCTTCAAGTCGAAGTAGCCGGCCCGGAGGAGTTCCGGCGTCACATGGTGCAGCAGCGCCGTGAACCGCATCTTCTTATCCCGACGGGCCGCTTCCCGTACGCCCCACAGGCCGCGCGACGCGGGTTTCCGGCCCTGAGTCCGGCCCGCGGTCGTCCGCAAGGCGTTCCCCTTGGTCGATCCCCTTCCCTCCGCGGACTCCGCAGCCGTCGTCGGACCGGCCTTGTTCGCCCGCTTCGCAGGTACTATGGAATCGTCCGACTCCCCAGCCACGTGCGCGTCGGCTGTTCGGCGTTGAGCCTTGTCCGACCGTTCCTCGCCGCCAGCAGCCGAGGAAGCGACTGGGGTCTCCCGGTTTCCACGCATGGAGCTTCCACGCATGCTCGGGGTCTGAGACTCCGCGGCGTCGAAAAGCGGCTCGCGTCTATCGTCGCCCTTCATGTTGCCTTCCCCCTGTCGGGACAAGGTCGGCACGCCGAAGTGAGGATTTCGGAGCTGAATACCCGGCCTGCGTGTGCTTCTGTCAACGCCTCGCCCGCGGCGTTGCCGCCGCCGGCGCATGACTCGAAGTCAAGATGGTTCGCTACTCCTTTCTCGTGCGGCTCTTTCATCCGCTACTCCATGCCGGTTTTGACCGGCGCTTTCCCCGACCCCTTTAGTCTCCCCTGAAACCGCAGAAGCCCGGCCCGAAGCCGAAACCACGCAAGCCCCGTACAAAAAA
>CAZMDT010000520.1:0-2082 GCA_964564965.1 uncultured Planctomycetaceae bacterium
GGGAAGAACACGCGCCGGAAGGCCCTGATTCTGCGCCCCTCGCCGGCGGCGCACATCGTGCTCGTCCAGTCGCCGAAGGCGTCCACCGACAGGATGGCCGCCTGGTGGAACGGCGACATGAAGAACGCGCTGGCGGCGTGGGCGAGGTGGTGCTCGATGCGGTGGATCTTCCGGCGGACCTCACGCGGCGGCACGCCGAAGAGCGCCCCCAGGCTCGCATCAACGCTCAGCAGCTTCCGGCGGCTCAGCAGGCGGTCACGCAGCAGCGCCAATGACGTCCGCCGCGTCAGCACGAAGCGCACCTTGCGGAGAAGCTGGGCGTTCGGATCGCGGTTCAGTGCGATGTGGTCGACGTCGCCGAGGCCGATGCCCGCCCGGTCGAGACAGAATGCGATGGAGCGCTTCGGCAGGCCGGCCCAGTGCTTCTCCCGCGTGAAGCGTTCCTCTTCGGCGGCCGCGACGACTGCCTCATCCCTCAGCAGCGCCGCCGAGGAATCGCCATGGTAAGCGCTGATGCCGAGTATCCACATAGGGCAAGCCGTCCGTACCGGGGCGAACACGCCCCAGGCCGGCGGGTTCGGGACCAACGCGGGAGTATAACCCTCGAACCCGCGCGACACCCACCCCAAATCCCCGGGGGCCGTTCACTCGAGGCGCCGGGCTCGGCGGCGCTGCTCGAGGGCGCGCTTCAGCTCCTCGAGCGTCCCGGCGGCGCTGGCGTCCCAGGAGAACTCCCCGCTTCGCCGGCGGGCCAAGCCCTTCCGTCGCCGTTGCTCGTCGGCCGACGCGGCCGCGAGATCGGTCAGCCGCCCGGCCTGCTCCTCGGGCCGCCCCGCCTCGTAGTACACGGCGGCGTCCGCGAGGATCTCCGGCATCGGCGGCGCCGAGGTCGCCGCGACCAGACAGCCGTGGCCCATCGCCTCCAGCGCGACGTTCGGGCACGCCTCGATGCGGCTGGTGATGACGACGGCAGCGGCGTTGTGGTAGCACCACGACATCTCGGCCGGGCTGAGCTGCCCGAGCCACACGATGCGCTCGGCCCCACCGCGGGCGGCCGCCAGGCGCTTCAGCCGCCGTTGGTAGCCGGCAAGCCCGGCGACCGGCGCGCCGGCGATGAGCAGGCGGCAGCGCGCGGCGGCGCCCGACAGCAGCGGCACGGCCTGGATGGCGTCCTCCAGGCCGCGGTAGTGCAGGATGGTGCCGGCGGTGAAGATGAATGGGCGGCCATCGCCCGGGGAGAGGGCATCCGGACGGCGCGTTTCCGCCTCGGGCGGCGGCGGCTCGACGCCGTGGTGGACCACGCCGATCTTACCAGCCGGGACGCGCCAGTGCTTCACGAGGAAGTCGCGGACGCAGGCGGAGACGGCGATGACGCGGTCGGCGCGGCGGCAGGCCCGCCTGGCCAGATGCCTCCTCATCAGGTTGCGCAGGCCGTGGGCGAGCGGAAGCCCGCGCACCGGCTGAACCAGCGGCTCCATGTTGCGCACCATCACCACCGTCGGCGCTGCTGAGACGCCGAGCCACCTTGCGTTGGGCACGTAGAGGACGTCGGGGCGGAAGGCACGGAGCTGCTGGCGCAGCCATCGCCGGCCGAGGAATGCGTCGCCGGCCGGCCAGGCGCGGAGCGGTTGGCCTTGCAGGGCGGGCAGTTCGGCGAGGCGGCGCGGGACGAACACCTCGAGGGCCGTCACGTCGGGGTGCTCGCGCAGCCGCGGCACGAGGTGGAGCATCGTCTTCAGCCCCCCGCCGCTGAGCCCGCCTCCGGTCAGATTGACGATCGCCAGTCGCACGGGCGTCTCACGCCTCCCCGCGGGCGCGGGCGACGTCGCTGATGACGAACCGGAGCTTGCCGCGGTCGTGGGGGATGTCCGAGACCGCCTCCAGCGAGAGCGGGACGTCCGGCCCGATTCGCTGCCGCAGGGCGGCCCGCACGTTCGCCAATGCGACCCGTAGCGTCTCGCCCTCGGCCGCCGGAACGTAGAGCAGCCGGACCGAGTAGTCCCTCGCCTGCCGAACCTGAAACGCCCGCACGACCTCCGGGAAGGCGTCGAACAGCGTCGTCAGGTAATCGCCGCCGATGTG
>CAZMDT010000521.1:0-2080 GCA_964564965.1 uncultured Planctomycetaceae bacterium
TCGACGCCAAAGCGAAGCGCAGGCGCCCGCAAGCCCTGAGCGGACAGAAGGGCAGGCGCAGGCCGTCCCAGGGGCCTCAGGCCTTCTTCTTCTTGCCCGACTTCCTCCTGGGCGGCTCGTCGTCTTCGTCGTCATCGGCGTCATCGCGCCGGGGAAGGGCGCGGCACCGCGGCTCGGCGAACTGCCGCAGCGTCAGCATCCCTCCGAGTGTCGCCCCCGTCGTCGCGGCGCTGCAGCCGAGCGTGCGCAGGATGTTCACCGCGCGGTTCTTGGCCTCGGCCACCCGGGCAAGCAGCTCGCCGAGGCTCCGACCGAACCGCTGGATGTACATCGCGTACGCGGTAATCACGAACGCGCAGGCGAAGACGCCGACGAGGATCGGCGTCTTGCCAAGGACGACCTCCCCGAAGGCCTTGGGCGTGGCCGAGCCGGCGAGGAAGTCGGCCAGCACCGTCCGCACCGCCGCCACCGCCACGAGCGTCACGCCCGTCGCCACCAGCACCGCGTTGCGGAGCAGCCAGATCAACGGGCAGAAGAAGCGGTAGGCCAGCGTGTAGACGGCCCCGCCGGCGCCGAACGCGATGGCGGCGCGCGCGACGCCCGGCCAGTTGACGGCCCACCCGTCGGCGGCCGTGCGCGCGGCGAACTCGCCGGCGATCACGGCGGCCGCGGCGTCCGTACCGGCCGACAGGCTGCCCCAGGCGATGACCGCGAAGTACACCGCCAGGCCGATCGCCCCGCCGGCGAGGAAGATCCACAGCCACCAGAGGTACCAGAACAGCCCCAGGCACGCCGAGGCCAGCAGCACCCCCACGGCAAGGCAGACAATCAGCAGGAAGATCCAAAGGGCGCCGAGGGCGACCTGGGCGGCGCCGCTGAAGAAGCCGGCGAACGCCACGGACGCGGGGAACCACGGGGCGATGAGGGCGAACATCAGCACGCAGCCGAAGAGGAAGCCCACGAGAAGCGGGCGGAGGGAGGCGGAGAGCATCCAACCCTCGACGCCGCTGAGGGCCATGTAGGCCCCCCATGCCAGCAGGGCGACGCCGGCAACGAAGAGCATCGCCTGCCAGCCGTGGGCGGCGCCCGAAAGCAGTTCCGTCAGTTGGGCGGGCATCGATATAGGTATCGGCAATGTCCGCCGCGGGGGGATTAGCGAAATGCGGGATGCGCCGAGGAGTACGACCCGCCAGGCCGGGGGCCACGGCGCCCGGATGCACACTCGAACGCTTCGCGCCCTACGGCACCTTCGGCGCGGGTCGCGTGTCAGTCTGCTTGCCGTCCCGCACGAGCAGGTACCACATCGTCTTGTACCGCGGGTGCAGCCTGACCACCGTATCGCCGTCCTCGTCCTTCTCCATGGGCACTTCGGCGGCGATCGAACCGTCGGGCTTCAGCCCGTAGCACCGGACAGAAGAGGACCACTTCGAGGGGATCCTGAGCTTCGCCTCAACAGCCTCGATGCGCACGGGCGCCTTCCCCCAGTTGCGCGCTACGGTGCGCCGGTCCTTGGAGAACTCCATGCCCGTGTTCTCGCAGCGCCCGCAGGCGGTCACGAGGAGACGGTCCCCCTCTTCACCCGCAAGCGCCGTACGAACCATGGAAGCGAAGGACCCCGATTCCGCGGTCATCCAGGGAATGATTTGGACGCCCCCGTGTTGGACCGCCCCGCGGTAGAGCACGATGCCGGCCCGCTGGCCGCCTACCCCGCCCGTCGCCAGGAAGCACCCCCGCCTCGCCGTCCCCAAGACCGTCCAATCGGTCAAGGGGATTTGCATTCCCCATGGGCTGTACGCCTTCCTAGCGCTCTTGGCCTCGCCGAAGGTCACGCGCAGGCCCTCGTTGATTACCCAAGTGAAGGAGGTGCTACCTAGGGACTTCAGCACGTGGGGCAGTAGGTTACCGTTGTCCCTGTGGTGGATCGCGGCGGCGCCCCTGAGAGGGGAATTGGGATCCCCAATCTCAATGAACTTCGCTAAGCCGGGAAGGATCGCCCCCTCCCGGAAGATCATCGTCCCGGCCGGGACGAAGCCCCACTTGGCGGGGTTGGCCTGGATGTCGAAGAAGCTCGAGAAGTGCT
>CAZMDT010000522.1:0-2074 GCA_964564965.1 uncultured Planctomycetaceae bacterium
ATCGCCGACTTCCTCCGCGAGAAGCGCCGGCTGGGCGGGGCCGTGTGGCTCCGCACGGAGAACGTGCCGGTCTACTCCGTCGAGCACCTCGGCGAGCTGCGCCAGTTCACGAGCGTCCTGACCGTGACGTACCGCGTGATGCGATAGCGGGAGGTGCCCTGTGGTGCGGAAATGGATTCAGTCCGTTGACGTGGAGGTCGGCGAAGACGGCCGGCTCAAGGTGGACACCGGCAACGGCGGCGGCGGGTCCGCCGCGCCGACTTCGATCACCTGCGGGACGAAGACCGTCGCCGCGGCCGCCACGCCGGAAGCCCTGGTCGCCGAATCGACCCCCTGCAAGCGGGTCTGGCTGGGCGCCCGCTACAACGCCGCCACCGGGGCCGCGCTCAATACCGCCCCCGTCCGCATCGGCGGGGTGGGCGGGCAGACAATCCCGCTCATGCCCAGCAACTTCGAGGGCGTGACCATCGACATCGACGATGCCGGCAAGCTCTACGTGGACGTGGCCCAGGACGGCGAAGGCGTCCACTACGCCATCCTCGCGTGAGGTGACCCGTGGCGACCCGTGTGACACAGGCCGACGGCGACTGGAGCGACCACGAGACGTGGATCGGCGGGCTGCCCATCCCCGACCCCGCCGTGGACGACGTGGTCGTCATGCACGTGGTCAACTGGGACACGAACCAGACCGTCGGCGCCGGCCGCACCGTGACCGTCGCCGCGGGAGGCGAGCTCTACGACTGGAACGGCTACATGCGGACGGACGGGACGCTGCTGGTGGTCAGCGGCGGCTTCTTCATGCTCTTCGCCTCCGACGGCGGCACCGGCGACATCATCATCCAGTCCGGCGGCGCGATGGAGATGTACGTCTACGACTGGAACACCGTCGGCCCGACGCTCACGGTGCAGGGCACGCTGAGCCTCGGCGGCGACGGGGGCGGCGTGGACAGCGACATCGTCGAGCTGGAGAGCTCGCTGGTCGTGGACGGGGGCACGGTCGAGTTCGTGTACGAGTCCACGCGGCTGGGGCTGTGGTCCGGGGCGGACAGCCTGATCACCGCCGGCGGGCGGCTCGGAACACCCGACAGCGTGGCGTGGACGCTGGACGTTGCGGAGAAGCTGACCATCGAGTCGGGCGGGATCGACCTGCCGGAGGGCGCCGACGGCGTGTGGGCGGAGCTCCAGCTTTGGGTGTACGGCGAGCTGGAGATGCGGCGGCGGGAGGCGGCCGTTGAGACGGACGGCGTGGACCTGATCGACCTGGCCCGGGCCTACGGCTTCGCCAACGGCACGACCCGGATAGGAGTGTAGCACGATGCCCCTGATGGACCTGACGGAAGCGGAAGCCGCGAGGGTGCTGCGGAGCCGGCGGAAGTACGACCCGGAGGTGGTCGCGGCGAAGGCGGCCCTGGCGCGGAAGCTGCTCACGCCGGAGCAACTGGCCAAGGCGGACAAGATCGCCGCGCTCAGCGCCGAGGAGCGCCGGGTGTTCCACGCGGCGCTGGGGCGGAAGCGGAACGAGGCGTTCCTGGCTCGCCCGGGCAACGATGCCATCCTTCGCGACCTCGAATTGCAGTTCCCCGACCTGCTGGCCGCGAGAGTCGGAGGCGTGGGTGCGTAGATGACCGGGATGAAGGTCAAGCTGCTGTTCTTCGACGCCCCGGCCGTGACGAGCCGCGTGGACCGGGCCACGCGCCGGGTGCTGTCGAAGTTCGGGGCGTTCGTCCGCACCGCGGCGCGGCACTCGATCCGCAAGCGGAAGGCCGTGTCGGCACCGGGCAGCCCGCCTTCCAGCCACGAAGGGAGCCTGCGGCGGCTGATCTTCTTCGCCTACGAGCCGCAGGCGCGGAACGTGGTCATCGGCCCCGTGCCGTTCGGGGCGGGCGAGGCGCCCGCGCTTCTGGAGCAGGAGCACGTGGC
Organism: uncultured Planctomycetaceae bacterium; assembly: GCA_964564965.1. Taxonomy (GTDB): domain Bacteria; phylum Planctomycetota; class Phycisphaerae; order SM23-33; family SM23-33; genus CAZMDT01. The sequence goes on from CAZMDT010000522.1 coordinate 1,921, forward strand.
CGGCACCACGCGGGCGGTCACGCGGACCGACCGCCGCGGGCGTTCGCGGCGGATGCGTTATCGCGCGCGGCCGTACATGGGCCCCGCCTTCGAGCAGGAAAAACCCAAGCTGCCGGCCATGTGGGCCGGTTCGGTCCGGTAGCACGCAACGGGA
>CAZMDT010000523.1:0-2071 GCA_964564965.1 uncultured Planctomycetaceae bacterium
GGCGATGGGCGACCGGCCGCTCAGCGTCCACTGGCTGGACATCCCCGCGAGCCGCTGGCTGCCCCTCGAGCGCGTCCCCGGCGGCACGGCCAAGCTGCGCCTCCTCACCCCGCGCGAGGAAGGCTACTGGGCCGCGCTCGTTCGCGCCGGGCACTAAAGGCCTTCACACCCGGCGCCGGTGCGGCTACAATGTCCACCTCGTGGCAGTCCGCCCCGGACGCCACTGATGCTTGAGGCTGTGCATGCATTACCCACGAAGGATATCGAAGCGCAAGCGGGCCCGTTGCATCGGCTTCCGCGCACGGATGAGGACCAAGAACGGCCGGCGGCTCATCAGCCGAAAGCGGCGCCAAGGCCGGCGGGTCCAGGTCGTCTGACCGGTGAATCGGTCGACCCGTTGATCGGTTGGTCGGTTGATCGGTCGCGCGGCGCCACCCGTCCGCCCATGCTCAGATCGACGTCCAGTCCCCGTAGGTGCCCAGCTCCCGCCCGCGATCAACGAAGTAGCGATAGCTCTCGTAGTCGACGCGGCTGGAGACGCTGTGATCGGTATGGAGGATGTACCCCCCGCCGGCCATCGCGGCGGGCAGCTTGGCCTGGAGCTCCGCCTCGACGACGGCGGGGTCGTTCGTCTCGAGCGCGCGGATGTCCATCCCGCCGCAGAGGGCAATCTGCTCGCCGAAGCGCTTCTTGAGGTCCAGCAGGTCCATGCCGGCCTTGACCTCGATCGCCTGTAGGCAGTCCATGCCCGCCTCGATGAGCCCCGGCACAAGCGGCGCCACGTAGCCGCAGGAATGCACGGTGACCGGCTTGCCGAGCGAGTGGGCATAGCCGAACGTCCGTTTGTGCGCCGGCCAGACGATCTCTTTGTACATCTGCGGCGACATGAACGGCTTGTGCTTGAAGCCCATGTCCTCGTAGAACCAGATGCCGTCGGGCAGCCCTTCCTCCGCGAAGAGGATTTCGCAGAGGTTGACGGTCAGCTCGGCGTAGACGGTGCACATGTCCCGCACCCAGTCGGGGTCGAGGGCCATGCCGATGAGCATGTGCTCGTGCCCGCACACCGGGTGCATGCACTCGAAGACGTTCACCCACGCCCAGTTGAAGAAGACCCGCTGCTCGGCGCTTTTGGCGCGGGCCTCGCGATACGCCTCGAAGTTGATCCGCCGCCGGTAATCCGCCTCATTCGTCAGGTGCGGGCGGACCTTGGCTTCCCACGTGGCGCGGTCCTTCACCTCGAAGTCCACGTGCTCCGGCGTGCCCTCCTTGTCCTTCCACCACCGCAGCAGCGCGCCGTTGCCGTTGCGGACGAGCTTCGTCTCCTCGGTCTCCTCCACGATCTGCTCGCCCGCGTCGAGGTCGGCCACGCCGTTGAAGACCCACGCGTTGCGGATGTCGAGCCCGAAGTGATCGAAGAGGTCTTCGTCCTCCTCGACGTGCCCTCCCGCCACCCACGCCTTCCGGGTGTTGTTCCAGAACGACTCCATCGCCCCGACGCGATCCACCGGCTCGCGCTTCAGAAGCCGCTCGATCCGCTCCCGGCTCGCCAGCTCAGACATCGCTGATCTCCGGACCCCCGCGGACAGCACGCCGTGGGGTCACGCCGCCTCCCCGGGGCAGCTCGTTCCTGCCTCCCTCACACCCCCACCGCCTTGCGCAGCTCTTTCGCCTTGTCGGTCCGCTCCCAGGTGAAGTTTCTCCCCTTCCGCCCGAAGTGCCCGTCGTGGGCCGTCTCGCGGTAGATCGGGCGCAGCAGCTTCAGGTGCTTGATGATCGCCGCGGGTACCAGCGGGAAGATGTCCTGAATGGCCTTCGCCAGCCGCCGCTCCGGCACGCGGGCGGTGCCCTCGCAGTCGACCAGCACGCTGATCGGCTCCGGCACGCCGATCGCGTACGAAAGCTGCACCTCGCACACGTCGGCCAGCCGCGCCGCCACCACGTTCTTCGCGATGTACCTCGCCATATAGCTCGCCGAGCGGTCCACCTTCGAGGGGTCCTTGCCGCTGAACGCGCCGCCGCCGTGCGCGCCGCGCCCGCCGTACGTGTCGACGATGATCTTCCGCCCCGTCAC
>CAZMDT010000524.1:0-2044 GCA_964564965.1 uncultured Planctomycetaceae bacterium
GGAGAAGGCGAACGCCGCCGTTGGCGTCCAGCATGGCAGCGACGACGCGGTCGATGGTGTCGGCGAGGGCGGCATCGGCGGCGCGGGAGCGGATGGTCGCGCCCCGACCGAAGAGGAAGTCGATCATGACGTGAACGCGCCAGGCGATGTCGTTCTCGACGACGACTTCCTTGCGGTGCAGGTCGGTGATGGGCTGTCCGCTGGCGGGTGCCAGTCCTGTGATGCGAGGGGGCAGCCCGACCTCCTGCGCCTGGAAATAGGGGCGGCTGTTCTCGTTGACGGCGCCGGCGGCAGGGAGCATCACGGGCAGCATGGGGTTCAGGAAGTAGTTCCAGAGGCGTTCGTGCCGCGAGGCGGTATCGGGGGCCTGGCGATCGATAAGGTAGGCGAGGTAGTCGGCATCGAGCATGGGGTCGTCGAAGCGTGTCAGGTCGAATGCCATTTGGTGCTGTCTCCTCACCCTTGGCTCGATGACCCGATTCCTGCGCGCAGGGCTGGTCGCTCGGCGAGGGTGCTCAGGCGCAAGTCTCCCGGCCAAGTGCGGTTGAGCATTTTTGGTTTTTCCGTATCACGGCGAACTTCGCCGGCTTGGCTGCGCGCGCGAAGATGGACGCGCCGGCAGCTAGCCTTTGCGGCCGCAACGGGTTGCCGCCTGCCCAAACATCCCGCGCTGACAACACGGCCCCCGCGCGGTACACTCCGGGGCGCCATGGACAACGCTCACGCCAGCTACCGAAGCCCCCTCGTGACTCGCTACGCCAGCGCCGAGATGTGCGAGCTGTTCTCCGACCAGCGGAAGGTCTCCACGTGGCGCCGGCTGTGGCTCGCCCTCGCCGAGGCGCAGCGCGATCTTGGCCTCGACGTCTCGGACGAGCAGATCAGCCAGATGGCGGCGCACCTCGACGACATCGACTTCGCCGCGGCGGCCGAGTACGAACGCAAGTTCCGGCATGACGTGATGGCTCACATCCACACCTTCGCGGATGCAGCCCCGGCGGCGCGGTCGATCATCCATCTCGGGGCGACCAGCCAGTTCGTCAACTGCAACACGGACATGATCGTGATGCGCGAGGGGCTGGGCATTCTCCGCGGGCGCCTGGTCAACGTGATCGATGCCCTGGCGGTGTTCGCGGCGGCGCACCGGGACATGCCGTGCCTGGGCTTCACGCATTTCCAGCCCGCCCAGTTGACTACGGTCGGCAAGCGGGCCGTGCTGTGGTGCGCCGACTTCGTCCGCGATCTCTGCGACTTGGAGTACCGCCTCGACGGCCTCGAGTTCCGCGGCGCCAAGGGGACCACTGGCACCCAGGCCAGCTACCTGGCGCTGTTCAATGGGGACCACGAGAAGGTCAGGCAGCTTGATCGCCTCGTGGCCGAGAAGATGGGGTTCGCCCGCATCGCGGCAATTACGGGTCAGACCTACAGCCGGAAGGTCGACGCCGCCGTCGCCCAACTCCTGGGGGGCGTCGGCGCGAGCGTTCACAAGTTCTGCAACGACATCCGGTTGCTCGCACACCGGAAAGAGGTCGAGGAGCCGTTCGGGACCTCGCAGGTGGGGTCCAGCGCCATGGCGTACAAGCGGAATCCGATGCGCTGCGAGCGGGCCACCGGGCTGGCCAGGTTCCTGATGGACCTGTCGGCCAGCCCCCTGCATACGGCCGCCGAGCAGTGGCTTGAGCGCTCCCTGGACGATTCATCCAACAAGCGACTGGCGATTCCCGAGGCATTCCTGGCCGCAGACAGCATCCTCCGCATAGTGCTGAACGTCAGCCGCGGGCTCGTGGTACACCCCGCGGTGATCCGGGCGGGCATCCGAGCCGAGCTTCCCTTCATGGCTACGGAAAACATCCTGATGGCCGCCGTGCAGGCCGGCGGGGATAGGCAGGCGCTGCACGAGCGTATCCGGCAGCACAGCCAGGCCGCCGCGGAGGAGGTTAAGGCTCACGGCCGGGCGAACGACCTGCTCGACCGGCTCAAAGCGGACAAGGCGTTCAGCAGCGTGGACATCGATGCCTTGCTCGACCCGGCGGCCCTCCTCGGGCGC
>CAZMDT010000525.1:0-2041 GCA_964564965.1 uncultured Planctomycetaceae bacterium
GGCTGCCGAAACCATCCGGCGGAACCTTTGCGTGCGCGCCGGCGGGGCGTATGCTGATGCCGATATGCCCGGCTCACCCGTCGAATGCGACATCTGGCAGACGGCGATCCCCATGCGCGGCTTCGAGCACGCGGCGGCGTCGCGCGACCTCGCCGAAGCGGTCGTCGTTCGCGTCCGGCTCGATGACGGCCGCGAGGGATGGGGTGAGACGCTTCCGCGCCCCTACGTCACCGGCGAGACGCTGGACAGCGTGGTGGCCGACCTCCGCCGCTTGCTTTGGCCGGCGCTTGTATCGGCGTGGCGGAAGGGGATGTCGGTGGGTGACGCCTCGGCGGCGGTGCCCGCAAGCGACGGCGGACGCTGCCTGAACGCGGCGGCCTGCGGGCTGGAGTTGGCGCTGGTCGGGGCGCTTGGCGTGCCGGGCCCATGGCGCTGCGGCAATGCCCGCCCGGCGGCGAGGGCTTCGGGTGTGCTCGGCTCGTCCGATTCGTTGCGGACGGCGCGGCGGCTGAGGCTGATGCGCTGGTACGGCCTGCGCGACTTCAAGCTGAAGCTCGGGCTCGGCGAGGAGGCGGACGCGGCGAACCTGCGCGTCGTGGAGAAGCAGATCGGGCGGGCCGTCGCGCGCGGGCGGATGACGCTCCGCGTGGACGCCAACGCCGGCTGGCCGGCGCCCGAGACGCCGGAGCGCGTGGCGGCGCTGAAGCGCCTCGGCGTGTGCGTGGTGGAGCAGCCCGCGCGGTGCTCCGCCGGCGAGCTGGCGGAGCTGGCGCGGCGGTGCGAGCTGCCGCTGATGGCCGACGAATCGCTGGTGACGGAGGCCGACGCCTCGGAGCTGCTGGCCGGGGGGTTGGGCATCTGGTGGAACATCCGCCTGTCCAAGAACGGCGGCCTCGGCCGCGCGCGACAGATCGCCCAGCTCGCTGCCCGGCACGGCGTCCCCTTCACGATCGGCTGCATGGTCGGCGAGAGCGGCATCCTGTCGGCGTGGCAGCGGCACCTGTTGGCGACGGCGCCGCCCCCGCGGTTCGTGGAGGGCAGCTACGGGCGGTTCCTGCTGGCCGACGACCTGACGCGCCCGTCGCCACGGATCGGATACGGCGGGCGGCTGAAGCCGTTGCGAGGGGCGCGGCTGGGCGTTGCCGTCCGCCCGGACAAGCTCGCCGCATACGGCGCCCGGGTGGCCACGCTGACGGCATAGGCGGGCCCCGCGCGGCGGGCTCCCTGGCGAGGGGCTCGGTATTGTCAACGGACTGAGCGGCCGATAGACTACGGAGCTTCGTTCCGAAGCCGTCTCATCACCGCGGATAGAAAGGCTGAGCATCCCATGGCAGCGAGCGCACGATCCTCTCGGCACCCGTTTACGAGCGAATCGGTCACGAAGGGCCATCCCGACAAGGTGGCCGACCAGATCTCCGACGGCATCGTGGACAGCCTGATCCGACTCGACCCTTATGCCCGCGTGGCCTGCGAAACGCTTGTGACGACGGGCCTGATCGTGCTGGCGGGCGAGGTGACGGTGCACAATCACCGGGCGGAGCAGGCGCTGCTGGACGTGGAGCAGACGGCCCGCGATGTCGTGCGCGACATCGGCTATGACGACCCCGCCACGGGCTTCGACCACCGCTCGTGCGCCGTGGTGAAGACGATCCACCGGCAGTCGCCGGACATCAGCCAGGGCGTGACGGCGGGCACCGGGCTCCACAAGGCGCAGGGCGCCGGCGACCAGGGCCTGATGTTCGGCTTCGCCTGCCGCGAGACGAAGTCGCTGATGCCGCTGCCGATCACGCTGGCGCACCGCCTGACGGCCCGCCTCAGCGAGGCGCGCGAGCAGGGCGCCGTGAAGTGGCTCCGCCCGGACGGCAAGAGCCAGGTGACGGTGGAATACGAGAAGGGGCGCCCGGCGAAGATCGACACCATCGTGGTCTCCACGCAGCACACGGAGGCGGCCCTGGGGCGCACGGGCAACATGTCGAACAGGGCGCGGCGGGAGATCGTCGACAAGATCATCAAGCCCGTCGTCATGGCCGAGTGCCCGGAG
>CAZMDT010000526.1:0-2032 GCA_964564965.1 uncultured Planctomycetaceae bacterium
ACCCACAGGAACGCGCAGATCCGCATCGTCTCGCCCGGCGGGGCCTTCGGCTCGAGGCCGTCGGGCCTCAGCAGGACGATTTCCCCCGGGCCGAGGTAGCGCTCGATGGCGTAGCCGAGGTTGGGGAAGGCGCAGGTCTCGAGCGTGACGGCGGTGGCGCCGTCGCGGCGGCCGACGATGACGGGCGTCCGGCCGAAGCGGTCGCGGGCGGCGTAGATGCCCTCCGCCGTCAGCAGCAGCATGGAGCAGGAGCCCTCGACGGCCTGCTGGGCGCGGCGGATGCCGTCGGTGAACGTCGCCTCACGGTTGATGAAGGTGGCGATGAGCTCGGTGGGGTTCACGGCCCCGCCAGCCATCTCGGCGAAGTGCACCTTCTGCCCGAACGCCTCGGCGGCCAGGCGGTCGAGGTTCGTCACCTTGCCCACCGTGACGATGGCGTAGGTGCCCATGTGGGAGCCGATGAGCAGGGGCTGGTCCTCGTTGTCGCTGATGACGCCGATGCCCTGGCGGCCGCGGAGGTGCCCGATATCCTCCTCGAACTTGGAGCGGAACTGGGCGCTCTCGATGTTGTGGATGACGCGTTCGCAGGCATCGCCGTCGAGCGTGGCGAGCCCGCCGCGCCGCGTGCCGAGGTGCGAATGGTAGTCCGTACCGTAGAACAGGTCGCCGACGCAGTCGTCGGTGGCTGTCACGCCGAAGAAACCGCCCATGGTCGCGTTCCTCGCAGTCCGTTGCTCGTGGCTGTGGCGCCTTGCATTCGCCTCAGGCGTCGGCCGGGCACGCCGGGGCGGGGCGCCTCACTCGTAGGCCCGCTTGTCGAGGCGCTTTCGCCCGCCTCCACGGCCGGCGCGTGTGGCCTGGTTCCTGACCAGCCGGTTGCCCCAGGGCGTGGGGTACCTGCCGGTGACGCAGGCGGTGCAGAGGGAGCGTCCGTCGATGCCGATGCACGGCCCGAGATCGGCGGCGGTGAGATATCGCAGGCTGTCGATGCCGAGCTCCTTGGCCATCCGCGCGAGCGTCCGCTTTGTGGGAACGCCGTCGTAGCTGCGGCGGACGAGCTTCGGGGCGAACAGCTCGCCCATGCGGGACATGTCGATGCCGTAGAAGCACGGCGAGATGATGGGCGGGCAGGCGACTCGGACGTGGACCTCGGCGGCTCGCCCGCGGCCGCGGATCATGCCCACCAGCGTCCGCAGGGTCGTCGAGCGGACGATGGAGTCCTCGATGAGGAAGACGCGTTTCCCGGCGAGGACGGCGGGCAGCGGCGTGTACTTCGCCTGGGCGCTGCGCGGGCGGACGGTGTCGGGCTCGATGAAGGTCCGCCCGACGTAGCGGTTGCGGATGAGCCCCTCGACGGCGGGCACTCCGAGGCGGTAGGCGAAGGCGTCGGCGGCGGCCTTGGCGGTGTCGGGCACGGGGACGACGATGCAGCGGCCGTCCACGGGCTGGTCCTCGAGCTCGGCCAGTCGCCGCCCCGACGCCGCCCGGGCCATGTAGACGCTGGAGCCGGCGATCGTGCTGCCGACGTTCGAGAAATAGACCCACTCGAAGTAGCAGTGGGCGTGGCGGCGTTCGCCGGCGAACCGCTCGAAGCGCAAGCGGCCGTCCCCCACGACGGCCATCTCGCCGGGGGCGATCTCCCGCACGTCGGTGAAGCCCGCGTTGGTCAGCGCCACCGACTCGCTCGCGACGGCGAAGAGGCGCCCCTGGCACGCCCAGTTGAGGGGGCGGAAGCCGAGCGGGTCGCGGGCGGCGAACATCCGCCCCATCGCGTCGAGGTAGACGATGTTGTACGCCCCGTCGAAGCTGCGCGCCAGGGCGGCCATCACGTCGCGCAGCGCCGGCACGCGGTCGCCCCGCAGCCGGTACGCCAGGGCGTGCATGATGATCTCGGTGTCGGTGTTCAGCGTGAAGTGGTAATGGCGCTTGGCCAGCAGGCGGTCGCGGGACTCGGTGAAGTTGGCGAGCTGCCCGTTGAAGGCGAAGGCGAACCACTTCCAGCGGCGCCCGTGGTGGCGCTCGAACGGCTGGG
>CAZMDT010000527.1:0-2021 GCA_964564965.1 uncultured Planctomycetaceae bacterium
TCGAGCAGGTCTTCCGCGACCAAGCGGCCGCGGCCGGGCGCTTCGCCGACGCCGTGGCCGAAGCCGTGGGCCGCTCCCGCTACGCGATCCGCGACGCCCTCTCGACCTTCCAGAGCTTCTTCACCGGGCTGGGCTTCGATGCTGCGAAGTCGCGGGAGCTCAGCCAGCAACTCCAGTCGCTGGCGCTCGACTTCGCGAGCTTCCACAACATCGCCGACGACGAGGCCGTGGGCCGGTTCATCTCCGCGCTGTCGGGCTCGTCCGAGGTGCTTGACCGCTTCGGGATCAACATCAAGCAGGCGGCGCTCCAGCAGGAGCTTCTGCGGATGGGCCTCCGCAAGGGCTGGCAGGAGGTGACCGAGCAGGAGAAGGCCCTGGCGCGGCTGAACGTCATCGCCCGCGCCATGGGCGACCAGGGCGCCGTGGGCGACGCGGTCCGCACCGCCGGCTCGTTCGCCAACCGCATGAAGGCCCTGAAGGGCCGGCTGCACGACACGGCCGTCGAGATCGGCCGCGGGCTCCTGCCGGCGGTCACGCCCCTGGTCCGGAAGGTCGCGGCCGCCGCGAAGGCCTTCGCCGAGTGGGCCCGGCAGAACAAGGCGCTGGTCGGCACGATCTTCAAGGTCGCCGTCGGCGTCATCGGCGTGGGGCTGGCGTTGGCGGTCCTGGGCACGGCGATCCGCGGCTTCGGCGTCATCCTGGCCGGCTTCGCCGCAGCGCTCAAGCTCGCCATCGGCCTGCTCGCGGCCGCGAAGGTGGCGGTCCTCGCGCTGCTCTCGCCCATCGGCCTGGTCATCGCGGCCGTGGGCGCCCTGGCGGCCGCGGTGCTGGTCGCCACCGGCGCCATGGGCAAGCTGCTGAAGTGGCTCGCCGACCGCTGGCGGGACCTGAAGGACGAAGCGCTCGCCGCCTACGACGGCATCGCCGCGGCGCTGGCCTCCGGCGACATCGCCCTGGCGGCGAAGGTCCTGTGGCTGACGCTCAAGGTCTGGTGGCTCAAGGGCGTCCGGTCCCTGCTGGAGGTGTGGCTTAAGTTCAAGCACAAGTTCCTGGAGATCGCCTACGGCGCCTGGTACGGCCTCAAGGCCGGGCTGGAGGTCGTCTGGCACGGCCTGACCGTGGCGTGGATCGAGACGACGGCGTTCCTCTCGAAGACCTGGACCCGGTTCTGCGGCTGGGTCTCCAAGGCGTGGCACTGGACGGGCAACAAGCTCCAGAAGGCGTGGAACTGGCTTAGAGGTCAGTTCGACTCCGGCTTCGACCGCGAGGCGGCGAACCGCGCGGCCGACGAGGCCTGGGACGCCAAGCGCCGCGAGATCGAGGCCGAGACGCAGCAGGCGCTCCAGCAGCGCGAGGCGGAACGGGAAGGCGAGCGGGAGCGGGAGACACGCTTCCACAAGCAGCGGATCGACCGGATCGCGGATGACTACCGGCAGGCCCGCGAGAGCCTCACGGAGGAGTGGGACGAGCGGATCGGCGAGGCCGAGCGGAAGCTCAAGGACGCGCAGGCCGAATGGCGCCAGGCCGTCGAAGCGGCCAAGGCCCGCCGCGCGGGCGGCGAAGGGCCCGGCGTCCCGGAGGTCCCCAAGGTCGCCGGCGGGATTGACGAGTTCGCCGACGCCCTCGGCCGCCAGGAGCGGATGGCCGAGGTCCGCGGCACGTTCAACCCGTTCGCCGCGGCGTTCTTCGACCGCGGGGCGGTCAATCTCCAGGAGCGGACCGCCAAGGCGGCGGAAGACATCCTCCGCGAGGCCCGGCAGATCAACCAGAACACGGCCGCGGGGCCGGTCTTCGAGTAGGCGTAGCACGGGCATCTTGCCCGTGATGGGTGTGCGGAATGGCCGTCACGGTAACGGAACTGCACGACAGCCGGCGGACGGGCACGAGCTCGGCCGAGTTGCTCTACGTCGTCGCCGGGACGGCCAGCGACACCGACGCCAAGGACGCCCTGGAGGCCGCCGCCCCGGCCGCGTGGGACGGGCTGACGCGGACGGACGCGGAGGTCGAGCCGCTGCGGATCG
>CAZMDT010000528.1:0-2013 GCA_964564965.1 uncultured Planctomycetaceae bacterium
CGCCGAGGTGATGGGCCAGCGCGTCACGACGCACTACGACGTGGGCGTGGCCGGCCTGCACCGGCTGCTGGCGCACGGGGAGGCGATCCAGTCGGCCCACGCCGTGGTGGTCGTTGCGGGCATGGAGGGTGCCCTGGCCAGCGTGGTCGGCGGGCTGGTGGCCGTCCCCGTCATCGCCGTGCCCACGTCCGTCGGCTACGGGGCGAGCTTCGGCGGGCTGGCCGCACTGCTCGCCATGCTCAACAGTTGCGCATCCAACGTCTGCGTCGTCAACATCGACAACGGCTTCGCCGGGGGGTACGTCGCGAGCCTCATCAACCGGCAGACCGCCGGCGAGCCGCGGGTGGAGCAGGTGGATGGCTGACGAGGTGGAACGCATAGAGACCTTGCCCACGCTGTCTGCCCGGAAGCGCGACGGGCACAAGGGCAACTACGGCCGCGTGCTCATCGTCGGCGGGTCGCGCGGGATGGTCGGCGCGCCCGCCCTCGCCGCCAATGCCGCGCTGCGGGCCGGCGCGGGGCTGGTCACCGTCGCGGCGCCGCAGGCCGTGCAGCTTGCCGTCGCGTCGCTCTGCCCGTGTGCCACGTCCGTGCCGCTGGCGTCCGGGGCGGGCGGCGGGCTCGCCGAGGCGGCGGTCGGGCAGGTGCAGGAGGCCGCCGAGCAGCGCGACGTGCTGGCCATCGGCCCCGGCCTGGGCACCGGCGGCGGGCGCGCCGACCTGCTCGCCTGGGTGCTGAAGCAAGACAGGCCCGCGGTCATCGACGCCGACGGGCTGAACGCGCTGGCGGCGATGCACGGCTGGCACAGGAAGCGCAACTGCCCGCTGGTGCTCACGCCGCACCCGGGGGAGTTCGCCCGGCTGACCGGCCGGAGCGTCGGCGACATCCAGGCCGACCGCGAGGGCGCCGCCTGCCGGGCGGCAGGGGAATGGGCCGGCGAGGCCGCCCAGCCGCTCGTCTGCGTGCTGAAGGGCGCCGGCACCGTCGTGGCGGACGGGCGACGCCTCTACGTCAACGCTACGGGCAATCCCGGCATGGCCACCGGCGGGACGGGCGACGTGCTCACCGGCGTCATCGCGGCCCTGATGGGGCAGGGGCTCGGGCCGTTCCAGGCGGCGTGCCTGGGCGTCCACGTCCACGGCCTGGCCGGCGACCTCGCCGCCAGCAGGCTCGGCGAGGTGTCCGTCATCGCCTCGGACTTGCTTGAGGACCTGCCCGCGGCGATAACACAGGTCCATGCGACGGGCGGCGGTTAGTCTGCTGGTGCTGGCGGCGGGCGCGGGCCTGCTTGCCGCCGAGGAGGCCCCGCGCCCCGGCGCGCCCCATCCGAGGATTGTCACCTTCTCGCCCGCCCTGACGCAGATCGCCTTCGACATCGGCCTCGGCGATCACGTCGTCGGCGTCACGCGCTTCTGCACCCTCCCGGAGGGCGTCGAGCGCCCGCGCCTCGGCGACGCGTTCAGCATCGACGCCCGGACGATCCTCTCGGCCGCGCCCGACGCGCTCCTCGTCCAGACCAGCCCCGCCAAGTTCCGAGGCGTCCTCGACATCGCCCCGAACGTCCGCGTCGTGCCGTTCACCATCGAGACGCTGGCGGACATCGAGGCGGCGATCGAGCGTGTGGGCGAGGCGGCGGGCCGGCCCGCGCTCGGCCGGCAGGCCAGGGCGGGCTTCGCGGCGAAGATCGAGTTCGTCCGGCAGCTCGTGGCCGGGCGCCCGCGCCCGCGCGTGCTGTTCGTCATGGGCACGGACCGCCCGACGGCGGCCGGGGCGGGCACGTTCGTCGGCGACCTCATCGACGCCGCCGGCGGCGTCAACGCCGGCGCCGACATCCCCGGCTCGACGCGCTGGCGGCCGACGCACATCGCGGCGATCGCTGCCGCCCGCCCGGAGGTGATCATCTGCCAGATTGACCCGCCCGCGGCCGAGGGCGCCCGCGAGTACTGGCTCCAGTGGACTGAGGGCGAACAGGCCCTGCCGCCGCCCAACGACGGTGGACAGCGGGAAATCCTG
>CAZMDT010000529.1:0-2006 GCA_964564965.1 uncultured Planctomycetaceae bacterium
GTCAGGGCGATCGTCCGCGCGGTTCGTGTGGCCGAGCGCGCGTTCCGCCGGCTGATCGCGCGCGGCGCCGACGCCCTTGTCGGCCGGACCGAGCGCTACGTCGCCGCCGAGCTGGACTATCTCATGCGACGCGCCGGCGCCTCGGCGCCGGCCTTCGAGACGATCGTCGCCGCCGGCGCGAACGCCGCTCTGCCGCACTACAGGCCCGGCGCCGGCCGAGTCCGTCCCCATCAGGCCGTGCTCATCGACTGGGGTGCCAAGGTCGGCGGCTATTGCAGTGACTTGACGCGTGTGGTGCTCACCGGTAGAATCCCGCCCGAACTGCTGAAGGTTTACGAGGCAGTTCGCCGCGCGCAGGCGGCCGGCATCCACGCGGTCCGCCCGGGCGTCATGTGCAAGACGGCGGATGCCGCCGCCCGCGAGGAGCTTGCCCGGGCGGGCTACGCCGATCGGTTCGTGCACGGCCTGGGGCATGGGCTGGGCATGGCGGTGCACGAAGCCCCTGGCCTGGGCCGGCTCGTCAGGCAGCGACTGCGTTCGGGCATGGTGGTGACGGTGGAGCCTGGGGTGTACCTTCCGGGCGTCGGCGGCGTGCGGATCGAGGACGACGTGCTGGTGACACCGGCGGGCGGCCGGCGGCTCAGCCGGTTGCCCAGGAGCCTCAAGGCGATGACGCTGGGTCCGCCCGGCGGCGGCAAGCGAGAACGCGAATGAACCTCAGGGAAATCCGCCAGCTCGTGAAGCTGATGATCGACAGCGAGCTGTCCGAGCTGGACATGGCCGACGGCGACAAGCGCATCCACCTGAAGCGCGGCGGGGAGGCCCCCGTCGTGGCGGCGCCCCAGGCGGCGCCCGCGGCTCAGCCGGCGGCACCCGAGACGGCCGACGGGGCCGCCCCGCCTGACCTCATCGAGATCCGGAGCCCCATGGTCGGCACGTTCTACACCGCCGCCAGCCCCGACAGCGACCCCTACGTGCACGTGGGCGACACCATCGCCGAGGACGCCGTCGTCTGCATCGTCGAGGCCATGAAGGTCATGAACGAGATCAAGGCGGACTGCAGCGGTGTGGTGGCCGAAATCTGCGTCCAGAACGCCCAGCCCGTGGAGTACGGACAGGTGCTCCTTCGCGTCCGGCCCGCCTGAGGCCTACGGGGAAGCCGGCCATGTTCTCTCGCATACTTGTTGCCAACCGGGGGGAGGTGGCGCTGCGGATCATCCGGGCCTGCAAGGAAATGGGCATCGAGACGGTGGCCGTCTTCTCCGAGGCCGACCGCGACGCCAGCTACCTTCACCTCGCCGACGAGCGGATCTGCATCGGGGCGGCGCCCTCGGCCGAAAGCTACCTCAACATCAGCCGCATCATTGCCGCCGCCGAGATCGCCGACGTGGACGCGATCCATCCGGGCTACGGTTTCCTGGCCGAGAACGCGCATTTCGCGGAGGTGTGCCGGGAGTGCAAGATCGAGTTCATCGGCCCGAGCGTGGCGAGCATGCAGGCGCTGGGCGACAAGATCCGGGCGAAGGAGATCGCCCGCGCCGCCGGGGTGCCCACCGCCCCGGACAGCAACGGGGCCGTCGAGACCGTCGAGCAGGCCGTCGAGGCCGCGGCGCGGATCGGCTATCCCATCGCCGTGAAGGCCGCCGCCGGGGGCGGCGGGCGCGGCATCCGCATGGCCCACAACGAGGCGACGCTGCGCAGCACGTTCAACCAGGCCCACGCCGAGGCCCAGATCGCCTTCAGCGACGGGCGGCTCTACATCGAGAAGGCCATCCAGAACTTCCGCCACATCGAGGTGCAGGTGCTCGGCGACCGTCACGGGAACCTCGTGCACCTGTTCGAACGCGAGTGCTCGGTGCAGCGGCGGCGGCAGAAGGTCATCGAGGAAACCCCCGCCCCGGGTCTGCCCCGGGAGTTGCGTGACCGAATCTGCGACGCGGCGGTGCGCCTGGCTTCGGCCGTCGAGTACCACAACGCCGGGACCGTGGAGTTCATGCTCGACAGCA